>DASWQX010001143.1:0-3412 GCA_036403495.1 Thermoanaerobaculia bacterium | reverse complement strand
CTCTGCGTCCCGGGCAGCCGCTGGGCTACGAGGTGCTGTCGCGAGGGATGCCGCCGCACGCCGACCCCGAGGAGATTGGAAGCGAAGGATTGTGCCGCTTCCCGGCGCCGGATACCATCCAGGCAATCGACGAACCGGCCGCGGATGGCGGCAGGAGGAACCATGCGGAAGTCAGCGAAGAAGATCGTCCTTTCCAGGGAGACCCTCAGGCAGTTGGAGAACGTTCAGCTCACCCGGCTGGCCGGGGGTCTCGCCGTCCTCGGGGACACGGAAGACCGGAGATGCGAGCCCAGTATCGTGTCG
Source organism: Thermoanaerobaculia bacterium (assembly GCA_036403495.1). Classification (GTDB taxonomy): domain Bacteria; phylum Acidobacteriota; class Thermoanaerobaculia; order Multivoradales; family UBA5704; genus DATARR01. The sequence continues at coordinate 3,109 of DASWQX010001143.1, read as the reverse complement.
TGCCATGCGGGCTGCTGACCTGAACGGATAGGCAACTCCGCGGAGGGCGGCCGAGGAGTCCCTCATGAGCTTTCGCCGCTCTCCGCCTCCGCTCGGAGGAATACGAGGTAGCGAAGCTGTGGCGGCTTCACAGGCCAGGCGACCTCAAGAATCTCCTCCTCGATGTCGAAAGAATCTGAAAAATCCGCGATCACTTCCCCCGCCGCATCCGAGAGTAGCTCACGGTCCTCGTCGGTCGCCGCGGGCGCGAACACCGATCGAAATACAATGGTTTTTCCGCGCATCTCCAGAGATACCGACCGCAGCGATGCCGGCACGCAGCCCCAGAGGGCTCGCTGAGCCGAGAGCCGAAGCTGGATGCCATGATCGTCGTCTTGATAGATCATCGATCGGGCTGGAGTCATGTCTGTCCCTGCCGTCCTTGCCGTCCTTTACGTCCTTGTCCGTCAGTGCCTTCCCCCCTACCGACGCACCACCAGCAACCCCAGCATGCTTCTCGAACCGGCTCATAGCCTGCCGCGCGCCTCATGCGCGCTCAGAACGATCTCGTCGCCACAACGACAGCGCCAGGCCCACGACCATCATGGCGAGGAGCGCCAGGGTCACGATGGAGCCCGGCGGTGAGCCGGTCCGGGGTACGGGCAGGTACTGATTGATCAACTTCCGGCTCAGTTGATCCAGCAGGAGCAGTGAGAACATGAAAGGAACCAGGGTGCGGTAGCGGATCAGCACCAGGAGGCAGACCAGACAGATCATGATCTGGCTGAGCCCCAGCGAGGCGAACAGGGAGACCACCGCCTGCGCGCCAGCCGGCGTGTAGGTGTCGAGAGGAATGCCGTCGGCGGAGCTTGCCACGTTGTGGCCTCTGAAGATGGAATTCACGCCGATGACCAGCTTCAGCAGCACGATCAGCACGAAGAGCACGAGCGCGATCCTGGAGCCGCGATATTCATTGTCGGCGCGCTGGGGCAAGAGCTCGTTGATCATGGCGTTCCTCCGTGAATTCACCGCATCTGGATCGACAGCGCGTGGCGGAACATGTCCCGCGGGTCCCACCTCGCCTTGATCCGTTGCAGGCGCGGGTAGCTTCCCTTGTAATACAAGGTGAACCATGGGACACCCGACGTATTCAGGGCGGGGTCCGCGAGATCGCTGTCGGGATGATTGATGAACGACCCGTCGTAGGCCTCGCCCGGCACCGGGACGCCGCCGGTCTCCGCGAACAGATCGCGATAGAACGAACGCACCCAGGCGAGATTCTTCGCCTCTTCCCGCGAGTCCAGCCAGCCCGTGGTGCAGGCGATGTCGAGGATCGTATCGCGCTGGGAGGCGGCGGTCTCGTCGGGCGCCACGATGTTCACCCGGCCACCGTACGTCGCGAGCCCCAGCATGCCGCCCATGACGTCGTGATCGTTGCGAGTGAGGTAGTCGTACGCGATGCCGATCTGCCGGTCGGTGAACCGTACCTTGAGCATCGCGTCCTTCACCTTGGCGCTCACCCCGCCCGGCGGCGCGGCGAACAGATCGGGCAGCGGATCGACGGCGAAGTCGAGCCAGGACATCCGCGCGACCTCGCGGACCTGCGGCGCGAGGACCCCTTCGCTCAGCGCCGCGAGATGATCATCGATCTGTTGCTGGGCGGCGGCGCCGGCCGTGCTCACGCCGCGGACGACGATCTTTCCGAACTGCCGGCGATGGATCTCCAGCAGGGCCCAGAGCGAGGCGTTCGGCGAGTCAAAGCCGCTGTTCCGCTCCGACCAGACGCCGTGATTCCTGAGGATTCGCAGGAAAGCCGCCTCGTCGACGTCGCTCCAGTCCCATTCCGCCTTGAACGTCGTGATCGATTCCGGCGCGTGGGGCAACAGGCCGGCGGGATCTTCGCCTGACGCGTCAGATGACCGGAACCAGAGGCGGGTGACGACGCCGAAATTGCCTGCGCCGCCGCCGGTGTGAGCCCACCAGAGGTCGCGGTTCGGATCGGAGTCCTCCCGGCTCGCCACCACGGCGCTCGCCCGTCCCTCCGCGTCGACGGTGACCACCTCGACAGCGTAGAGATAATCCGCCGCCAGGCCGAGTTGGCGGCAGAGGAAACCGAAGGCGCCGCCGGCCACGTGCCCGCCCATGCCGATGTCCGGATGCTCGCCGAGCGGAATCACCACACCCCAGGTTTCGAACAGCGCCCGGAACGTCTCCCCCACCGTGGCGCCGCACTCCACCGCCACGGCGCGGCGCTCGGCGTCGTATTCGATCCGCTTCATCGGCGAGACGTCGAGGATCACCCGCACTTCGGGGTCCGAGACGAAATTCTCGAGGCAGTGGCCACCGCTGGTCACGGCGAGGCGCCTCCCCTCCCGCACCGCTTCCTCGACGGCCGACACGATCTCCGAGGTCGAGCGGACGAGGCGGACGTAGTCCGGGCTCCCGAGGAACCGTTTGTTGAAGCGCTTCTCGACCACCGAGAGATAGCGCGGGTCGCCGGGGCCGATCCGGCCGGATCCGTTCAGTGCGCCACCGCTCGTGTCTCGTGTCGCCATCGTCCTCCTCCGTCGCCGGCCATGTCCGGCTCCCGGCGCGAGGCTAACACGCGGCTCATGGAGCCGCCGGCTTCGCCGGCAAGAAAGCGTCGAGCTTCTTGGCGATCGCTTCGTAGGGCTGATAACCGTGGACGACCTCCACGATCTGGACTTTGTCGCCGCCGGGGACGCGGCGCGCGATCACGTAGGCCGGGGTGCCGGCGATGTCGAGGCTGTTGGCGATCCGGACGTTGTTGCGGATCTCCCCGTCATGGCGCCCGCCGGCGAGGCACTTCTGGAAGGCCGGCATGTCCAGGCCGAGCTCCTCGGCGTAGCCCGGAATCTGGTCCGGCCCCAGGGCTCGCTGGTTCGCGAACAGAACGTCGTGCATCTCCCAGAACTTCTGCTGATCGCCGGCGCAAGCGGCCGCCTGCGCCGCCTTGAACGCCTGCGAATGCATCTGGAGCGGCAGGCTGAGATAGACGAGCTCGACCTTCCCGGTATGGACGAAATTCTCCTCGACCTGCGGCAGGAGCTCACGGGCTCCCTTCCCGCAATAGGGGCACTGGAAGTCCGTGGCCTCGATCATCACGAGC
>DASWQX010001142.1:0-3905 GCA_036403495.1 Thermoanaerobaculia bacterium | reverse complement strand
CCTCAAGGAGGGCTTCTACCGCTACACCCTCGAACGGGGAGCGGTCGAAGTGGGCTTCGCCGCGGGTGAGCTCACCTTCGCCTTTCCGGTCCACGGCAGCCTCACGATCGGCGGCCGGCTCGCCGGGCTGCCGGTCCAGGAGACGGTCGACTTCGGCGGCCGGGTTCACGGTACGGCCTCGCCCGCGATCGGGCCGGACTGGCGCCCCGACCCCAAACCGGCGGCGCGGGTCGAGCTCGACCGGGCGGACCTCAACGTCCTCGGCGTCTTCCCGGTGAGCGTCCGCTCCTTCCTGGAGGAGCGGCTCAACCCGCTTCTCGACCAGGAGCTGCAGCGGGCCGCCGGCCGCCTTCTCGCCGATCTGGCCCTGCGGCGGAAGGCGGAGGAGGCCTGGCGGTCGCTCCACGTCGCCCGCCGCGCCGTCCAGCGGGAAGACCTCTGGATCCGGTTCCAGCCGCTGGAGGTCTCGCTTTCCCGGGTGACGGAGAAAGACGGCGTGCTCCACACCGGCTTCGGGATCGCCGGCCAGCTCGCCTTCTCGTTCGGAGCCCCCGGCGCAAAGCCGCCGGCGCCGCCGGCCCCCACCCTCCTGCCCCCCCTCCGCATCGCTGGCGACGAGCGGGCCGGCGGCTTCGAGGTGGAAGCGCCGGTGGAGGCCTCCCCCGAAGAGCTGTCACGGTGGGTCGAGCGGGCGCTCCACGGCCGCACCTACCGCCTCGGCCGCGATCGGAAGATGGTCATCACCGCCGCCTCCCTCGCCGTCGAGGGGGAGCGGCTGGCGCTCTCCGTCGGCTTCCAGACCGCGGGCAAGGAGGGCTCGCTGATCCTGCGAGGCCGGCCGGTGCTCGACGCCGGGAGCAGCGTGCTGCGTCTGGAGGATCTTCAGTACGACCTGGAATCGGGGAGCCTCTTCCTGCGCCTGGCGGACCGCCTCCACCGGGCCGAGGTGCTGGCGGCGCTCCAGAAGGCGGCCCACCTCGACCTCGCGCCGCTGCTCGGGGCCGCGGACCGCGAGACGGCCCGGGCGCTACAGGGGCTGATCCCCGCCGGCTTCCACGGCGAGGTGCGGGTCGAGCCCCTCCGCGTCGTCGGCGTCGGGATCGCCGGCGGCGAGGTCTGGGCGCGCTGCCGGATGGCGGGAACGATCTCGCCGCTGGGGCCGGTGTGACGGGCCTCAGCGCTTCGCCGCGGCCTTCGCGGTTTCCTGGGAGGTCGCCTGGAGCTCCTCGCGCAGGACTCTCCGCAGCGTCTCTTCGAGAGGCTCCCGCTGGACGGCATCGCGCAGAGCCTGGTTGATCAGGCTTTGATAGTTGCCGCCGCCGGCCGCGTGCACTCGCTGCCGGAACCACTCCAGGATGTCGTCGTCCAGACGGATGGTGATCCGGGTCTTCCCCGTCGGAACGGGCTCAACCGGACCGATCGCGGCCTGACTGAAGTCATATTCTTTTCTCATCTCTTCCGTGTCCCTTCATAGGCTCGTCGTTCGCTCGGTGTCGCCGCTCGGGCCGAGATCACCCGGATCCTGTCCTCGCGCCAGGTATAGGCCACGACCAGGATCGGTCCGGCCGCGCTCGCGCCCATCGTGACGAAACGCGGCTCGTCGGCCGAGAGCTCGTCGATCGTCCGGGCCAGCTCGTCGCTGAAGACGGTGACCGCCTCGGCGAAATCGATCCCGTGCTTCAAACGGTTCGCGGCGGCTTTGCCGCGATCCCATTCATAGGCCATTGTATGTACGTGCGTGCACTCTGTCAAGGGCCACCGCGCTCCCGAAGCTTGGAGTCTCGCGACTCCGGTCGTCTGTTTACGGCAGATGTCTGGTAGCTACTTCCTGGAAAGCGAAACAAGTCTATCCCGTCGGCGGGGGAGATGGCAGGGAGGCGCTAGCGGGCCCCGATAGGGCTATGATGTCCGAGGGGGATTTCTCATGGCAGGAATGCGAAGGCTGGCGGTGGTCCTGGCGCTGACGGCAGGGTTGGTGACGGCGATCCCGGCGCCAGCGGCCGAGGGGGGCGGCGCTCTCGAATACCATGGCGGCGCGGTGCTCAACCACACGACGCACGTCTACTATCTCTGGTACGGCGACTGGTCCCAGAGCTTGGCGATGCCGGTCCTCACCGACTTCGCCAGCTCGCTCGGCGGCAGCCCCTACTTCAACATCAACACCACCCATCACGACGCCGCCGGCAAGCCGGTCCGGAACGCGATCAGCTACTCCGGCTCGGCCGCCGACGACTACTCCCTGGGCGCCAGCCTTACCGACGCCGGCGTGCTCAAGGCCGTCAAGGCGGCGATCCGCCGCGGCGCGCTGCCGCTGGACGCCAACGGCATCTACTTCGTGCTCACTGCGGCCGACGTCGACGAGACCTCCGGCTTCTGCTCCGACTTCTGCTCCTGGCACAACCACTCGAAGATCGCCGGTGTCGACATCAAGTACGCCTTCGTCGGCCACCCCGGCCGCTGCCCCGAGGCTTGCGAGCTGGCGCCCGGCAACACGCCGAACGGCGACGCCGCGGCCGATGCCATGGTGGCGGCGGTGGCCGCCCGCATCAACGAGACGGTGACCAACCCCGACGCCGACGGCTGGTTCGACGCCGACGGCCGGGAGAGCACCGACAAGTGCCTCCTCTCGCGGAACCCCTTCGGCCCGACCTACACCACCTCCGACGGCGCCCGCGCCAACCTCCGGCTGGGCGCCCGCAACTTCCTGGTGCCGCAGAACTGGGTGAACGTCGAGGGCGCGGCCGGCGGCGGTCACTGCGCTCTGCGGTCGCCGTAGCCGCCAAGCCCTCGGCACGGGTTTCGCAGATAGGGACATCCCAACGAGGGCGCCCGGATGGCGGACGCGCCTCCACCCTTTATCAGCATCCTTCGCCGCAGGCGGGAGGTTTCCTATGCGCTGGACACCGGGTGAGCAGAATCCTGACGTTGAAGACATGCGGGGCAGCTCTGGTGGAGGGGGCGGATTCGGCGCCGGACGACTGGGGATCGGCGGCTTCGTCGTCGTGCTGCTGCTGAGCCTGGTCTTCCATCGTAACTTCTTTGCCCTGCTGGGCGGCGGCGGCGGCGCCGCCGCGCCGGTCGGCAGCCCGGCGGCGCAGACGGGGCCGGTGAGCCAGTCCCCCGAAGAGGCGAAGCTGGCGGATTTCGTCGGCGCCGTCCTTAGGGACGTGCAGGACACCTGGACTCAGCTCCTTCCCGCTCAGGCCAACGTGCCCTACCACCATGCCAAGCTGGACCTCTTCCGCGAGGGGATTCGCTCCGGCTGCGGCATGGCCGAGACCCAGATGGGGCCGTTCTACTGTCCGGCGGATGAGAAGGTCTACATCGACCTCGGCTTCTATAACGAGCTGCAGAGCCGCTTCGGCGCTTCGGGCGACTTCGCGCAGGCCTACGTCATCGCCCATGAGGTCGGGCACCACGTGCAGAAAATCCTGGGGATCAGCGACAAGGTCGAACAGGCCCAGCAGCGGAACCCGGACGAGGCCAAGCCTCTCTCCGTGAAGCTCGAGCTCCAGGCCGACTGCTTCGCGGGCGTCTGGGCGCACTCGACCCAGCAGCGCAACATCCTCCAGGCCGGGGACATCGACGAGGCGCTCACCGCCGCCTCCGCCGTCGGCGACGACCGCATCCAGAAGCAGACCACCGGCCGGGTGAATCCCGAGACCTGGACCCACGGCTCCGCCGCCCAGCGCTCGCATTGGTTCAAGACGGGCTTCGACTCCGGCAAGATCGCGAGTTGCGACACGTTTTCGGCCAGTCAGTAGTTCCGCTTCGGAGTCGAAAAGCGGTTTTGCTGGGCGATCGCGACTGCGTCAGTGATATGTATAGACTCCTTCGTTATAAGGAGCCTATACAAAAGATCAGAGGGCGAGCCGAGAGATCATAGGACAGTGAAAGGACAGGTG
>DASWQX010001141.1:0-2116 GCA_036403495.1 Thermoanaerobaculia bacterium | reverse complement strand
AAGGTCTTTCTTCGTGGGTTCGACGCCTACTTGAAGGTGGCCTTCAATCTCGGAGGCTGCAGCAAATTCACGAGCGGCCGGAATCATCAGTTTACCGGCTCGGCCAGTCTCTTCGGCGTGGGTGAGGTCGATCTGGGCGATGCGAATAACCCCTCGGCGTCCTGGATCGGTCTGCCTCTGGGGAACCTGGCTCTCAAGATACTCCCGAAGGCCGACTGCAAGATGGACGTCGAGACGCCGCACGCGCGGATTTTGGTCAAGGGCACCTCTCTGCGCGTGCTGGTCGATCCGGCGGTGGGCACGTTCGTGGGGGTGGACGAGGGGACGGTGAGCGTGGAGGCCAAGGCGGGCGGGGCGGCGATCGTGGTCAAGGCGGGCAACTGGGTCCTGGTGCCGCCGGGGGGGCTGCCGACGCGACCCGCGCCGTTGCCCGCGGACGATGCCGACAAGGTTCTGCAGGACGCACCGCTCCTGGGTTGTTGCACCGGCGTCGAGCCGCCTAAATCCAGGAATGGACCGCCATGAAGGGAATCGGTCTCGCCGTTCTTCTTACCAGCCTGGGTGTCCTACCTGTGTCTGGACAGAGCTGCGTGATGCTCCCGGTCTCGTCCGAGGGTCAGCTCGGGTGCTCGGTCGCCCTCCATCAGACGGGCAATCCGTCGGCGCTGGCCCTGGGAGCGAACCTCGGCGGCGACCGTCACACCGGTTCGGTCACCCTCTGTCTGTCCGGGACCGATTGCAAGACGCCGCTGACGCCGGCGGATGGCCAGGCCGGAGACGAGTTCGGGAGATCGGTGGCGGTCGGCGACGAGTGGCTCGCCGTGGGCTCTCCCTTCGCGAAGGGCACGGGGGTGATCTACCTCTACCATCGCGACGGCGGGAACCTGACGCTCAGCCAGGAGCTGACCGCCTCGGATGCCGCACGCGGGGATCAGTTCGGCCTCACCCTCGCCCTCAGCGGCGACACGTTGATCGTAGGAGCTCCCAACGCGGTGGGGAAGGGCGGCAGTCTTTCGGGAGCGGTCTACGTCTTCCATCTCGACGGGGGAACCTGGGCGCAGACGCAGACACTCACCGCCGGAGACGCCCGTCCGTTCGACAACTTCGGCTTTTCGCTGGCGATCGACGGGTCGCTGGCGATCGTTGGGGTGCCCTTCCATGACGGGGTGGCCGGCAACTCGGGCGCGGCGTATGTGTTCCTCCGGCAGGCGGGAGGAAGCTGGAGTCAGCAGGAGAGGCTGACGGCGAGCGACGGCGCGGCGAACGCCGAATATGGCTCGGCGGTGGCGGTGAGCGGCGCGGCGCTGGCGGTCGGGGCGCGAGCGGCCGGCGCGGGCGAGGCCTATGTCTACGATCCGGATGGATCGGGCTGGAGAGAGGTGGCGCGCTTCGCCGGCGAGGCGGCGGGGGACCGGTTCGGGGTGTCCGCCGCGATGACGGGCAACGGCAGCCAGTTGGTGGTCGGCTCCCTGCTGCACGGCGGGACGGGGGCGGCCTATCTCTACAAGCGCCAAGGGGCCGAATGGGTTCAGGACGGGCCGACGCTCCTCGGCGAGGCGCAGGGGGACCGCTTCGGTCAGGCGGTGGCGGCCGACGGCGGGTCGGCTCTGGTGGCGGGCTACCTTGCCCACGGCAGTGTGGGGAGGGTGTGCGACTTTCCCCCAGGGCCACACCCGACCTCCGCCGACATCGAAATCACCCTGAGCGCGCCGGTCTCGATTCCGCCGGGGCGGACCCTCATCGAAAATCTGACGGTGACCAATCAGGGGCCGGACGCTGCGATGGGGGTCCGCGTCGAAGCGAACATCCCCGCCGGGCTCACGCCGGTGGCGGCCTTGCTTCCCCCCGGCTGCGCGATGGGCACGGGCGCGATCGACTGTTCCCTTGGGACGGATCTCAAGGCCGGGGGAAAATGGGTGGTCTCCCTGGCCTTCGCGGTGCTGGAGACCTGCGTGCCGGTGATCCAGAGCTCGGCGAAGGTGTCGTCGAACAATGATCCCGATTCGTCCAATAATGAGTCCCATACGCTTACAGGCGTCGTGCGCAGAGCGGATCTGGCCATCCAGCCGATCGGCCCGGCCTTGGCGAAGCCCGGCGCCCTGCTCCCCTACGTCCT
>DASWQX010001140.1:0-5373 GCA_036403495.1 Thermoanaerobaculia bacterium | reverse complement strand
GTTCCCGGCCAGGCGCAAGCGAGAGTCCTGCTTGAAGGGGGACTTTCGCGCGCCCAATTCCGTTTCCGGCCGATAGGAGAGCACATTGACCATTTCCAGCCTCACACCCGTGGAAGAGAAGTACAGCTCGGTGAAGCAGCTCATCGAGCTGGGCAAAGAGAAGGGCTATCTCCTCTACGACGAGATCTACGAGATGCTGCCGGAGGAGGTGGTCAGCCTCCCCGATGAGCTGGACGAGATCTATCTGCGGTTCGCCGATCTCGGCGTCGACGTCATCGACCGGCCCGAGCGCTACCAGAACCGCGACGATTTCGAGTCCAGCTCCAACGAGTTCGACAAGAAAGAGGACGAGACGACGGAATTCGGCCTCGCCGCTCACGAGAAGACCAACGATCCGGTGCGCATGTACCTGCGCGAGATGGGCACGGTCCCCCTCCTCGACCGCGAGGGGGAGGTGGAGATCGCCCAGCGGATCGAGCAGGGCGAGTGGATGATCTACGAGGCGCTGTGCGAGAACCCGGTGGTCCTCAAGGAGCTCCTGCGCCTCAACGAGATGGCGATCAAGGACAAGCGTATCCTGCGCGAGCTGGTGGCCGCCGATCCCGACGAGCCGCTCGATCCCAAGGCCGCCGACCGCATCCGCGGCAACCTGCGGATCTTCGAGCAGATCGCCGCCAACGACCACGAGATCAGCGAGCTGCGCAAGCGCCAGAAGCGCTGCAAGCCGGACGGCGAGAAGTACCTGGAGATCGAGCGCGAGATCGACCGCCTGGTCGCCAAGATCGCCAAGGACATCCGCACCGTCGACTTCAGCGTCCAGACCCGCAACCGGCTGGTCGACTTCCTGAAGGACATCGACAAGCAGTTCTCCCGCTTCGAGCAGGACATCAAGCGGGCGCAGACGGCGCTCAAGCGCGAGACCAACGAGGAGCTCAAGGCGCTCCACCGCCGGCGGATCGAGAAGTACCGCGGCAACCTGCGCGAGCTCGAGGAGCGCTACGGCACCACCCACGCCGAGATCGCCTCCACGATCAACAAGATCCGGCACGGGGAGGCGACCTGCGAGCGGGCCAAGGAAGAATTAATAGTGGCCAATCTCCGGCTCGTGGTCTCGATCGCCAAGAAGTACACCAACCGCGGCCTGCAGTTCCTCGACCTCATCCAGGAGGGGAACATCGGCCTGATGAAGGCGGTGGAGAAGTTCGAGTACCGCCGCGGCTACAAGTTCTCGACCTATGCCACCTGGTGGATCCGGCAGGCGATCACCCGGGCCATCGCGGACCAGGCGCGGACCATCCGCATCCCGGTGCACATGATCGAGACGATCAACAAGCTGACCCGCACCAGCCGCTCGCTGGTGCAGGAGCTCGGCCGCGAGCCCACCGCCGAGGAGATCGGCGAGCGCATGGACCTGCCCGCCTCCAAGGTGCGCAAGATCATGAAGATCGCCCAGGAGCCGATCTCGCTGGAGACGCCGATCGGCGAGGAGGAGGATTCGCACCTCGGCGACTTCATCGAGGACAAGAACGCCGTCTCCCCCATCGAGTCGGTGATCTTCGGCAACCTCAAGGACCAGACCCGCAAGGTGCTAAAGACCCTGACGCCGCGGGAGGAGCTGGTGCTCAAGATGCGCTTCGGCGTCGGCGACGGCTCCGAGCACACCCTCGAAGAGGTGGGCCGGTCGTTCAACGTCACCCGCGAGCGCATCCGGCAGATCGAGTCCAAGGCGCTGCGCAAGCTCCGTCACCCCAGCCGGGCGACGAAGCTCAAGCCGTTCCTGGACAACTCGGCATAGAACGGGGCAGGGCCTCTCGTTTGACACGGACGGGCGGTCCGCCTAGAATTCCGCCTCCCGGGGCACGCCCCCGGGAGGTTCCTTCCACTGATCCTCGGTAGCTCAATGGTAGAGCGTTCGGCTGTTAACCGAAATGTTGGGGGTTCGAGTCCCTCCCGAGGAGCCATTCCTTTTGTCCCCTCCCAACCTCATCTCCTACTGAATCCGCTCCGCGAGAGCCGCCAGAAACGCGCGCAGGTCGGCCGGACCCTTCTCGGCGGCGAGATAGACCCGGCCCATATCGAGCTTGCCGTAGGCGTGCGCGACAGCATTGCGGAAGCCGGTCGCTTGGCTGAGTCGTGCGGCGAGTTCCGGCTGAAGAAACCCCGCTGCCGCCAGGAGCTGGAAAGCCTCTCCATAACTCTGCGGAGCCCCCAGGCGAAAATGGACGCAAGCCGCAATCGCCAGATCGATGGCGGCTTGGACTGCCTGCCAGAGATGAAAAATGACGATTACCGAGGCATCCGCCATAGGGTCTAGTTCCTCGGGACCGGCGGGAAGTCGTTCCTGGACGACGGCCAGATGCCGTTCGATCACGGTGGTCTTCTCGGCGAGCAGTTCCCTGTCCAGTCCGCTCATGGTCTCGCCAGATCTCGGAGGATCTCCTCGTAACCCGCGCGGATGATCGGTCCCATGTCGCACCAGTAGGAAATTGCCCCGAACGCGAAGCTCTCGAAGACGCCATCGCTGGATTCGAAGAGAGTCTTCCCCTCGGCCGCGACGCGGAAACGGAGGAGACCGTTGGTCCGGTTCAGATTGACGAGATCGATCCGGTCGGTCCCCATAAGAAGGGCCAGGAGGGCCAGGAGGTCGTAGGGATCGAGCTCCGGACCCGCGAGATAGCCGAAGTCCCAGTCGGACCCGGGATGGGATTCACCCCGTGCCCGCGAGCCGAACAGGAGCAGCAGGTCGAGCCCGGGGGTCTTCCGAGCCAACTCGACCACCGCTTGGAGATCCGGTTCGATCATGGGGCAAGCCTAGCAGACCAGTCCCTGATACCGCGCCATGAAGCGCCGGTCGATCCGGTCCTTGAGCCTCCAGGCCCAGCGGCTGTGGGAGACGATCCCCTGATAGTCGAGCAGGGCGCGGCCGTCGGCGGTGTTGAGGATCGAGAGGAAGCCGCGCTGCGGTTCGTAACGCGGCGGCTCGCCACCTCGCACCGCCGCCTTCAGGCTCTCCCAGAGGACCGGCGCCTCGCGCACGGCGTAGACCCCCGCCTTCGGCGTCTCCGGATGGCTCGCCAGCGTCCCGCAGTCGCCGGCGGCGAAGATTCTGGGATCGCCCAGCGAACGGAGGGCGTCGTCGAGCAGCAAGAACCCGCGCTCGTCGAGCGGCAGCCCGGAGCTCCGGAAGAGCGGCCAGGCCACGGCGCCGGTCAGCCAGACCGTTAGGCGGGAGAGCACCCGCGCCCCTGAGGCCGTCTCGACCTCTCCGGCCCGGACCGCGGCAACGCGCTCGCCGGTGCGCACCTCGATCCCCCGCTGCGCCAGAATGCGGCGGGCCCGCCAGCGGAAGCGGCCGCTGTAGCCGGCGAGGATCTCCCCGCCGGAGTCGAGGAGGGTGATCCGGTGCGCTTTTCCCCTCTTCTCCACGAGGGCGGCGACGGCGAGAGCGACCTCCACCCCCGCCGCGCCGCCGCCGACGACCGCCACCGCCACGGGACGATCGCCGGGCTCCCGCAGGAGATCGCCGAGGCGCTCCTCGAGGGCGACGACCCGCTCCAGCGGCTTGATCCGCTGCGCTTCGCCGGCGACCTCTGGCTCGTCGATCCCCGCCGTGTTCGAGCCCACCGCGAAGGAGACGAGGTCGTAGGGGACCTCCCCGCCCTCCTCCAGGCGCACCGTCCGCGCGCCGGGGTCCAGGCCGACCGCCCGGCCGGCCACGAACTTCCCATTCGCCCGCGCCACCAGGTCCGGCACCCGGACGGCGATCTCCTCCTCGCGGTAGGTCCCCTGGAGATAGCCCGGCACCATCCCCGAGTAGTGATGGAGCGGGCCGGGGGAGATCACCGTCAGCTCCACCTCCGGCAGAGGGTCCAGGATCAGCCGCCGCAGGATCTCCAGGTGCGCGTGTCCGGCGCCGGTCAGCAGCAGCCATCTTCGTTCACCCGGCCTTCGATCATCCATGGGGCCCGCGCTTCAAGCCCCTTCCAGGATCCGCCGCAGGAGCACCAGCAGGCCGGCGACGGCGGCGAGCAGGATCATCGGCCGCATCCAGCGCCCCCACCAGAAGTGGACCCGCACCGGCGCCTTTCCCTGGCCGAGCTCCGCGGGCTGCCAGGGGTAGCTCAGCAGGGTGTCCCCGAACGCCTGGAGATCGTAGGACGGCGCCTCCAGGGTCTCGGGGCCGGCCACCAGGCGGACGGCGTCCTCGGTGTCCGGCCAGACGAAGAGGAGGACGTCGCGGCGGCGCCAGAGATCCGCGCCGAGACCGGCGAGCGGCGGGTTGTCGCCGTCGTGGAAGCTCACCTCGACCACCGAGGGGGAACGCCCCGGGAGCGGCAGCAGGCCGCGGCAGGGGAGCGGCGGCTGCGGCCGGCACTCCCAGGTGTCGTGGACGATCACCGGCCGCCCCCGCCGGCGCACCTCGCGGGCGGGCGTACTGGCGGGTTCCAGGTAGCGCAGCGCCGTGGGGCGCCGCAGCGGCGCGGCCGGCGCGCTGAGCTCGATCTGCGAGAGCGGCAGGCCGGGCTCGGGAAGGTGGAGCTCGACCGCGCTCTCCGTCGACCGCCGGCCACCACTCCCCTGGAGACGCAGGTCGCGCTCGTCGGCGGCCAGGGCCGGATCCTGCGGCGACCAGTGCTGAAAGGGGATCTGGCGATCGCCGGCGAGCAGCCGGAGGTTGCCGAGGTCGGCCCGCGCCGCGCCATAGACCAGCGGGGGGAGCTCGAGGCGGACCAGCGTACCCGGCCGCGCCGAGGGCGCGGCGATCCGCCAGGAGCCGCCGAGCCGCTCCCGGAAACGGACCGACGGCGCGATCGCGGCGGCCGGCAGGGGGGGCAGGTCGCGCTCGCGCTCCGGCCCCGCGTCCACCCAGCCGATCGGTCCGGTGGCCGGCGGAGCGGTGGACCGCGGGTCCCGCCGGGCGCCGCCGTAGGCTAGCGTGTACGGCTCCGCCTCGTCGGCCTGGAAGACGACCGTCAGCGGGTCGAGATCGAGGGACCAGCCCCACAGCCTCGGCCGCAGCACCGCGCCCTGGAGCTCCAGCCGCAGAATGGTGCCCGCCACCGGCTCCGGCGCGAGGGGAATGACCTGCCGGGTCCGTCCGGTCGCCGGCTGCCAGACCCCCTCGGCCCGCGGCGCCCAGCGGGCGTCCCGAGGCGCGTAGATCCGGTAGCCCACCGTCCCCTTCTCCTCGACCTCCAGCGCGAGCTGCCGGGGGGTCAGGCCGCCGGCCGGCAGACCCAGGGCGCAGAGGAGCGCTCCGGCCGGCCCGGGCTGGCAGACGGCGCGGGGAGAGCCGACCGCCAGGCTCGCGCCGGTGACCGACTCCACCTCGACCGCCGAGACGCGGGGCGCCTCCGGCCGGCGCGGCCAGTG
>DASWQX010001139.1:0-12084 GCA_036403495.1 Thermoanaerobaculia bacterium | reverse complement strand
GCCGCCATCTTCGGCGTATGCTTCGCGATCTGAGCCGCGGCGACACCCGTTCGCAACGCATGGACCCCCTCCGTGTACGTCTGCAACGCCACGGCGCTCAAGGGGTGGCTTCCGAGCCAGACGCTGAGCGGGTTGGGATCGTTGATGTCGCTGGGGATCTCGAGCGTCAACGGCACCTGCGGGACCCAGTCCTGGCTATTGTTGACGGTAAAGGCCATGCCGCTGTTGCTCGCCACGACATCGTAATCGATCCCATACAGATCATTCCCGGGCTTCGGTTGAGCGAAAACATAGCTCTTGTAGTTGTAGTACGTTCCCATCTCGGTCAGATCCAGGAGATTCAGATAGTTCAGATAGGAGCGCGACAGCGTGGCGATGGCGGCGCCCTGGCTATGGCCGGCGATGAAGACGTCGCTCTTCTTGGGAACCATTTCCAGCAGTTTCCAGAGGATCCCCGCGCTGGGGTCGTACATCAGGATGAACATCGCCAGCGTGAAGCCGAGATGGACCCCCGCCTTGGCGTTGCTCGTCGCCGCGAGCTGATAGTCCAGCGTCAGCGCAGTGCCGTCGACCTGAAATCCGATCTTTGAATTGGCAGGGATCATGACGGACAGCAGGTCGTCGATGATGCTCCCCGTCTCGTCAACCGTGCCGCGGATCAGCACCGCGAACTGCCCCTGCCCGTTCGACGCGAGCTGCCAGCGGTTGTCGAAGGGGCCGACCGATTGAGAATCGAACAGGATCGTCCAGCCGGGGGGAGGGCTGGTCAGCGGCGGCAGAGGCGGAATGTTGAGCCCCCCCTCCAACGACGTCAGCAGCGTGAGGAGCGGCTCCGCTTCCTGCAGGTTGAAACCGGGAACGAACGGCATGGCAGGTCTCCTTTCAGAGTGACCGGACGACAGCGTTGGTTGAGATCTTGAAGAGCAACGCCTGTGCCATATCCTCGCACGGGCAGAAGGCGGCTGGAATCGAGATCTGACGCGTCGGCGGACCGCCCCGACGTGTCAGGCGCAGCGTCAGCGGTCGGCGCCGGCGATCCGCGGGCGTCACGACATCCTGGAGCAGTACCACGGCCGGCTCAGAGGAAGCTCCCTACGCCTACAAGCCGATCGCGCCGGTGATCGAAACCGTCGCCGGACAAAGCAGTCACATTCGGAGAGCCAACATCTGACATTTGCATGTGGCTTTGAAATGCAATCTCGATCGCCGTCACCTCAAGCGACGAGTGCCCGGTGCGCACTACACCTTTTGGAGAATGCGGTGTCTCTCCCAATCTCTGAAAAGTCTCTAGCATGAACTTTCAACGCAACGGCCTTCGTGTTCTTCGTGAGAGGCAGAAGGGAGGAGGGCTCAAGAAGTGAGAGCAGGTATCGAGAAGACATTAACGTGCGAAATAGAGTTCACGAACCATTATCAGCACCAACCTAGCCATTGGGAGGGCCGCTCATGAAGCGCTCCGCACTTTTTTCCACAGTGCTCCTCGCCGCGATCACGGCGTTGGGCTCGACGAGCCCGGCAACCGCCGTTTCCGAGAACCCGGACAAGTCGTCTCGCGAAGCGCTTACCTTCACGCTTTCCGCGGAGCGGCCTTTTGCCGCGCCTCCGGAGCCCTGGGTGGGCAGGACGGCGGCCTTCGCTGCGCCGGGCCTCGAAAAGGCGACCGGACGAACCGTTCCCATCTTCACGCGCACGATCACCGCGCGGGGCCGGATCTATCAGTACAAGATGGTGGGCTCCGATCCGTTCGTCAGGAACGCCAAGAAGATTACCGTACCCGTGCAGATCATTCCTGTCCATTTCGCGTTTGACGACGGCAGCGTTTTCGATCCTACGACCCCCAGCCTGCCTTGTGAGGGAAGGGCCACCGCTCTGAACCTCACGCTGGGCTCTCCGGTTTTCCAGAACGTCAACTATGGAGACGGCGCTCGGCAGTTCGTCGAGGAGTTTCGCCGCCTTGAGTTCTGGACGCTGACCGGTGCGCCTGGCGCCATCAATCCCGGGTACAGTGTCAGGGTTTCGCCAAAGGTATTACCGACCCTTCAAATCAGGCTCTCTGGTTATCCGACCCAGAGCCTTCCTTGCGGCAAAGTAGGCTTTCTCGATAAGGGCGCATGGGATGGCTTTGTGAGGAACACCCTTTTCCCGCAGCTCCGCAAGCTGGGAGTGACCACGCAGACCTTCCCATTGTTCCTGTTCTCCAACGTCATGATGTTCGACGGCGATCCAGAGGACTGCTGCATTCTTGGCTACCACAACGCCTTCAACTCCGGGGGGATCCAGACGTATGGGGTTGCAGGCTACGACTTGAGCAAGCATTTCGACGACTTCACCGACGTCGCGGTACTCTCGCACGAGTTGGCCGAGTGGTACGACGACCCGTTCGTCAATAATCCCACTCCCCCATGGGGCCACATTGGCCAACAACAAGGCTGCCAGTCGAATCTCGAGGTCGGCGATCCCCTGTTTGGCAACCTGCACGAAATCGTCATGCCCAATGGTTTGGCCTACCATCCGCAGGAGCTGGCCTTCTTTTCATGGTTCTTCGATCAAGTGCCCTCGGTGGGCATCAACGGCGTGTACTCGACCGGCGGCACTTTCGTGACGCCGGCGGCTCTCTGTCGGTAGCAGGCAGGCCAACGACGCCTCAAGAACCGGTCGACGTGCTGGACTCCTGATAGAGCTCCAGCACGTTGCCATAAGAGGCGCGCAAACCGCCGGCTGAGCGAGACGCCTTATCGAGCTCCTCCACGTCGATCAGGTGCCCCCCTCCGCTCATCCGGCTCGATCAGGGAAGTTGACCGCCGTCCGCCGGTTGCTTGGTGATCGCGCACTTCGGGTTGGCGGGAGCGTCGATGTTGACCGACAGGTAGACGTTCTCCGCGTACCACTGATCGGCCGTCTGGCCCGGGGCGGGTTGAGCCGCGCACAGCAGACCGCTCGCGGCCAAGCTCGCGGCCCACACGCCGGACTGGCCGAAGCACTGGATGTTGGCGCCGTTGCACTCGATGCAGACCGAACCGATCGCCAGCGGGTTGTCGCTCGACCAGGTGCCGTTCACCGTATAAGTGCTTCCCGTGACGCTCAGCGAGAAGCTCGACGCGCCGTTGGCGTCCGGGCAGGGAGCGGGGGCCGGAGCGGGGGCAGGGGCTGGCGGGGCGCCGTCGGGGTCGATGGTGGTGGTGCCATAGCCGTCTCCGGCGACGCCGCGCACACGCGACGCGCCCGTCCAGGGAGCACGGTACCAGGCGCCGGCGAACGAGCCACCGTTCGCTCCCGCCGGAAGCGGAGCCCAGTTGGTGCAGGGTACGTAGACTCCCGCCGGCACGCAGCACTCACTGCTGAAGCCCGTGAAGGCTGTAGCACTGGCCGCTCCACCGGCGGCCGCCACGACGCCGGCGCCGCAATTCCCCCATCCGATCCCGTTGACCCGCCAGTTGGCATGCGCCTCTGCACGAGCCGACAAACCCAGGAAGCAAGCCGCCATCGAGACGGCGACCAGGAAACCGCTATTTCTTTTCGAGAGCATGACTCCTCCTCAAGCGGTGACGCTTTTGTTACCCCATTCTTGAAATCCGCACCGGATCAGGAGATCTCCATCTCTCTAATTTAAGGGTGAGCGAAGCGAGAGAAGCGGGACAACCGCGGCGGCGCGGGAAGAACCAGCGAGGAGCCTGCGCCGCGGAAACTGGAGAACAAGGCTTGCCGTCCTTTGCGTCCTTACGAGCCGCTGGCTGGCGTGGGCTCCTGGTACAGCCCAAGCACGTTGCCATCAGGATCGGCGAAACGGGCGGTAATTTCCGGAGCATCCACGCCGATCGGCTGAACGATGCGTCCCCCTTGGGCGACCACCTTCTCCGCGGTCGCGGCGGCGCTGTCGACCATCACGTAGAGAAGGAGCCCGGGAGTCGGCGACGAGGGACGCCCGGTCACCCAGGCGCCGCTCACTTCGCCCACGCCGTCATCGAAGGCGCTCGCGCCGTCACCGCGCTTTCGAACCGCCCAGCCGAACACCGCCTGATAGAAGGCGACCGACCGAGCCACGTCGGCGGTGGGAATCTCGAGATAACAGATCTTGCCGTTGGAACGCGTGGGAGCCATTTTCGATCCTCCTTGGAAGAAGATTCCTACAAGAGCTCCTTGTGCTCAGGAAGCCCACAGGTTGGACAGCGAAGCCAGGCCCAGGATCAGGCAACAGGCGCTCGAGATGGCGCGCGCCACACGGTCCGGAATCCGCCGGCGCAGACCGGTGCCGAGGACCATCGCCAACCCGCCCTTGGTGAGCAAAGCCAGAGTGCCCGCCAGCCAGACCATTCCGGGAGCGGCGGAGCCCGCCGCCAAGGCTGCGGCGGCAAGCTGGCCGGGATCGGCCCACTCAGAGAAGAAGATCGCCGAGAAGGCGACGGAGACGCCGCTCCGCCAACCGTGCGCCAGATCGGGTGCCGCCGCCGGGGTCTCCTGCCGCTTGAGCCAGACGACAATCGCGGTGGCGAACAGGGTCGCCGCGCTGAGGCCGCTGGTCCAGTGCACGGGCAGATGGGCGACGAGATGTCCGCCCAGCACGGCGGCCCCCATCTTCGCCATGAAGGCGAAGGCGATGCCACAGGCCACGGCGGCCGGGCGAAACCGCAGGGTCAGAGAGGCGATCGTGAAGATCGACTTATCGCCGATCAACTCGCTCGCCAGTACCGTGGAATAGGTGAGGACGAGAAGTTGGGCCGATCCCTGTAACGCCATTGACGCCGTCTCCGTTGCGGTCCAACAAGGCAGCTCCTCTTTCGGCTTGTCCCAGTATACGCCCGCCGCCGGCAAGTGGACGCTGAGCCGCCTGGACGATGTCGCCGCCGCCCCGCTCGGGTTGAGCGGGCCGACCTCCGATATCGAACGCAGCCATCCAAACCGTCAAATAAGCGAAAAACGGTGCGGCGGACCTGCTCTTTCGTAGAGCCGCCACCTAAATTTGCATGTTGCTCTGAAATGCAATTTCCATCGCCGGCATTGCAGGGTGACGGGGCGGCTCTCCGCTCCGATCATGGCCAGTCTGACAAATTCTAGATTGGAGATCCGCTCATGAAGCGTTCCGTGCTTTTTGCCGAACTACTCCTTGCCACAATCATGGTTCTGGGCTCAATGCCCATGGCTGCCGCCTCCGAGGACCCGGACAAGTCATCTCGCGAACCGCTTACCTTCACCCTTTCGGCGGAGCGGCCATTCGCCGCACCGCCGGAGCCTTGGATTGGGAGAACGCTGGCCTTCGCCGAGCCGGGGCTCGAAAAGGCAACCGGTCGAACGGTTCCCACTTTCACGCGCACGATCGCCGCTCGAGGCAAGACCTATAAATACACTATGGTGGGTTCCGATCCGTTCGTGAAGAACGCCAAGAAGATCAGCGTGCCGCTGCAAATCATTCCGGTCCGTTTCGAGTTCGACGACGGTAGCGTCTTCGATCCCACCGCCCCCAACCTTCAGTGCGAGGGAGGGGGGACTACGCTGAACCGCGTGTTGGAATCCCCGGTTTTCCAGAACTTCAACTATGGAGACGGCGCTCGGCAATTCGTCGAGGAAATTCGCCGCCTTGAGTTCTGGACTCTGACGGGCGCGCCGGGCGCAATCAATCCGAGCTACAGTGTGCGAGTTACGCCCAAGGTGCTACCGACCGTCCGGATCAAGGTCGTGGGCTTCCCGACGCAGAGCTTCGCCTGCGGCAAAGTGGGATTTCTCGATGGAAATGCATGGGACGGTTTTATGAGAACCACTCTCTTCCCGCAGCTCCGCAAGCAGGGTGTAACCACGCAGACATTCCCGTTATTCTTGTTCCGCAGCGTCGTGCTGGTCGACGGCGATGTGTCGAACTGCTGTATTTTCGGATACCATAACGCCTTCAATTCTGGAGGAATTCAAACGTACGGAATGGCGACCTACGACGCTGGAGGACACGCCGAGGAGTTCGCCGACGTCTCGGTACTGTCGCATGAGTTGGCCGAGTGGTACGACGATCCGCTGGGCAACAATGCGACTCCTCCCTGGGGCCACACCGGCCAACAGGACGGCTGCCAGGCGAACCTCGAGGTCGGCGACCCGCTGTCAGGCCACCTGCACAAAGTCATCATGCCGAACGGCTTCACCTACCACCCGCAGGAGCTGGCCTTCTTTTCATGGTTCTTCAATCAGGTTCCCTCGATGGGTATCAACGGCGTGTACTCGTCCGGAGGCACTTTCGTGATACCAGCGGATCTCTGTCATTAGCGGGCGTGCCGGCGAGACCTCACGAACCCGTCAACGGGCTGGGCTCTCAGTAAAGCCCAGCACGTTAGCCGTTTGCGGCAAGCAGGGGAAAGATTCAGCGAGCGCAGCCACCGCCGGCGCTCTGGCGAAGTCGCCTTGGAAGAACAGAAGGTCCCTCCGTTAGGTGCAAATCTCAATGTAGCTCTGAAATTGTTTTGATCTGCGGTCACTTCGATATGACAGGGCGGCTTCCGTCCCGTTCAATCACGAAGGAGAACGCCATGAGATCCTCATGGATCGCTTTGATCGGCCTGACTGTCGCGGGACTGACCTCCCAGGCGGCCGGTGCCTTCAGCCTGTTCGGCCCGATTCCGGTCTGTCCTCTCGGCGCGCCCTATATCTTCCGCGCCGGGCTGGCGGACGAGTTTGCGGCGCCGGTCGATGAGACCGCGCGCGGCGCCGCCCTGAATGCCGCATTTCCCACGGCGTCATGGAAGGACTTCAACGACGCCACGCCCAACCGTTTTGTCGGGCACACTTTCACGGGCCTGCCGGGGGACATCACGCGCGCCGAGCTCGTGGTGCGCGCCAAGCCCCACCGAGACGTGCCGTTCAACGACAGTATCGATCTCGGTCTGGTGCCGCCGAACCAGTTCGTGGTCTCCTTTCGTTTCGCCAGCCTTCCCGAGGCTCACGGCACCTGGGACGTCGGTTCCAACGGTCCGACCACGTTCACTGTCGAGTTGGGGCCTGATCAGATCCTTCTCGGGCAGATGTCGTCCCAGCACACTTTGGACGTCCTGATCCAGGACGACACGGCGGTCGACTACATGGAGCTGCGAGTGTGGGTCTGCCCGCCGCCGACCCTCGCTTCGGGCCTGGCAAACCAGGAGGTGGGGCAGGCGCATTTCACGGTCGACGGCCTCGGTGGCCTCGTGGTCTCGAACGTGGGGCCGAGCGGCGATGACGGCGTGAAGGTCCAGGCCGGCCAATCGTCCCTGATGGGGATGGCGCTCTCCGGGCTCGACAGCGCGCCGGTCGGGTCGTTCCTCGATCTGAACGCCGAAAGCGTGGGCCCCGCCGTCTCCGGCCGGCTGCAGCGCGAATCCGACTCGTGGAGCTTCACCGCCGATCCCGCCGCCCTCGGTACATCGGTCTCCCAGGTGCGGGTCTATGACACCAATCACCGGCTGGTTGGAGCCTTTCCCCAAGGCTCCGGCACTGTGCACTTCGACTCCCCGCCACAGGCCATCTTCGTTGGAGGTGCCCACGGTCCGAACCCCAACCCCGACCCCAACCCGCCCTGCGATCCGCATACCGAGACGACAGTATATTCCTGCCATACCGAGAACCGAGGCAATTCCTGCGTGGAGAGCACCGACCCGACCCACTTCAATCTCACCACGTGCTGCGCCTCTCAGAGAGGCGATGTCAAGTCGTACTGCGAGACGACATATACCTGGAGCATCTGTTGGCTGGGCCCACTGAATTTTTGGTCCGGCCCTTACCTTTGGTATGGCAATTGCCTGTACTGGGACTATGGCCCCCAGTTTCGCAATCCCTTCGCAGACCTGCAGGTGACGTCCAACACCAATTTCGCGGTGACCCAGGAAAAACTGGGGATCGGCGGTTTCCCCGCCAGCGCGCTGGGTGGCGCGACGATGGACGAGTCGGCTTCCGGACTGCGCCTCTCGAACCTCGGAACCGGGAGCGGCGTGGCCCTCGACACCCAGCGCACGGCGAACGCGCACGTCCTTCTGGCGGCGATCGATCCGCTCCGCGCCTCTCCCAGCGGCGCCTTTCTGCAGGCCGATGTGACGGGCTCGCTCAACGGCACGCCGGACCAGCCGCTCGGCACGCTCAAGGGGATGCATGTGATGGGCGCCGGCCTCGATCAGCTCTCGGTGACCACGGATTTCTCGGCTCTGGGCGCGGCCACCCAGCGGGTGGAGGTCTACGACCAAGGCAATCTGGTGACGGCCGTCCATGGGTCGTCGGGACCGGTGGTACACCAAGGCATCAACGTCGTCGTCATCTGGCCCGTGACGCTCGACACCCTGAGCGGCGGCGGCTTCGGCCTCACCTGGTCGGGAGAGAGCCGGTTCACCCTTCCCGGCGGGACGACCGTGACGGGTGACGAGCTCCGCCTCGTGCCGGAGGCGAGCGCGGCGAGCTCTATCGATTACGTCGCCGGTCTCGCCGTCCACCCCTCCGGGCTGCCGGAGCTGACGATCCTCGACGTCCGGGCCTCCTCCTGCGAGCCTGTCCTCAGCGGTCAGCCGGTGGACGTGACCACCGCCGCGGGCCGGCCGGCCGTTTTCTCGGTGGCCGCGACGAGCGCCAGCCCTCTCTCCTACCGCTGGCGCCGGAACGGCGTTGACCTCGCGGATGGCCTCCGGATCGCCGGCTCCGCCACGGCGAGCCTCACCCTGTCGCCCACGATCCTCGCGCAGGCCGGCAGCTACGACGTGGTGGTGAGCAATGCCTGCGGCTCGGTCGTCAGCACGACCGCAGCCTACACTCCAGGTGTCGCCTTGCGAACGCTTCTGCTGTCGCTGATCGGAAACGTGCAATCGCTGGTGGGCACCGGCACCCTGTCCGATGCGCAGGCAACCAACCTCTCACGGGCGCTCCTGCACGCCGCCGATTTCCTGCATGACGGCAATTTCCCGGCAGCCGCCAATCGTGTGGACGTGTTCATCTTCCGAGTCAACGCCTTCGTCCGCACCGGATCGCTTTCCGCGAGCCAGGGGAAGGCGCTCACGGACGCGGCCGGCGCCCTGCGGGCGCATCTGGCGGGCTGAGGTTTCGAGAAAGCCCCTGGCGCATCGGCTCGGAGCGCCGGTGCGCCAGGGGTCTTCCCGCAGCTCCGCAAGCAGGGTGTAACCACGCAGACGTTCCCGTTATTCTTGTTCCGCAGCGTCGCGCTGATCGACGGCGATGTTACGTCTCGGTCCTATCGCATGAGTTGGCCGAGTGGTACGACGATCCGCTGGGCAACAATGCGACTCCTTCCAATGTTGCGTATGTCCATGAACGAGTGGCGCCAATCGCCGGAGGCACAGGCCGGCTATCGACGCCAGTTCTCGATCTCCAGCCCGGAGATCCGCCGGAGCTCTTTCTCATTGTCGGTGACCAGGATCAGTCCTTGGGATAAGGCATGGGCGCCGATCATCATGTCGTAAGGTCCGATCGGCGCCCCACTCGTCTCAAGAGCAGAGCGGACTTTGCCAAAGACCCTCGCCGCCACGAGATCGAAATCAAGGCACGGGATCTCCGCCGTCAAGATGTCGAGCCGTTCATGGTTCTCGCTACGCTTTTCGCTGCGGTCGGCACCGTAGCGGAGCTCTGCCACCACCACCGAGCTCAAGCAGAGATCTTCAGGCGAGGAGGCCCTGATGCGCTCCGTGACACTCGGATAGCGCCGGTTCAGGAAATCGACACAAACGTTGGTATCCAGGAGGTATCTCACGGCTCGAGCTCAGGCCCAGGCTCCGCTGCCGACGGTTCGGCGGGATAAGGGAAATCCGGCGAGGACCCCGCGAGATCGAGGAACTTCCGGCTCCACGTCCGCTTCAGAGGCTCCAAAATCACCTGGTCTCCCTTGCGCCGGACGAGAACTTCCTCCCCTTCGAAGCGGAATTCCTTCGGCAGCCGGACGGCTTGGCTTCCTCCGCTCTTGAACAGCTTGGCACGCTGGGACATCTCCACCTCCTCCCCGAGAGTATATACGAGTTGTATCTACGCGCTCAACAAGACCTGGCACTTTGTGCCGTGCGCGCCTATGCTGTAGGGCATGGCGCGCCAATGACCAAGAAGCGGAAGATCGTCCTGGGAGTGGCCGGAGGTTGCCTCGTCCTGCCGGTCCTGGCCCTTGCTGTTGTCTCGTATTTAGCTTCCAGCATGGTCTACATGCGCTGGGACTACCCGGCAAGAGACTATGATCCCCTGCTTACACCGAAGGCAGCGAGAGCCCTTCCGCTGATCAAGGCCATCGACCGCTATCGCGGAGAGCATTCAAGCCTTCCTGCGGATATGGCTGATCTCGCTCCATATCTTCCCGCTCGGCCCAAACCGCCCAAGGTGCCGACTCCGGAGTCCACGGAAGCCCAATGGCGGTACCTTCGACTTGGGGTCGCCAGTTATGACCTGTATCTCAAGCTCGACTGGGACCCCTCGTTGCATTATCGCTTCGAAGGATCAAAGGGGTATTGGTACTTTGATCCCGGCGATGGCAACGAAGACTTCAAGATCATCAAGCTAAATCCCTGAGCAGGGTGATCCTGCCGCTCTAAGAGCGGTTTTCGGAAAGCCGCAGCGGAGACGACCTGCCGTCTCCGTGTCCTTCGGAGGCTGTCGTAGAGCGTCTGGGTCGTCTCTACGGAACGATGGCGCTATGGCCAGAGAGGGTTGATGACGGGGGGCCAGAGGATCTTCCCAACCCCTCCGTAACCTTATCTTTGGCGCTTGCCGGCAGGAGGCGGAGCGCCGATGGGCTCCAGCGTGGCCCAGATCCGGAGCGGGTGCTCCGCGTTCCCCTCGGCCGCGTTCTCCTTATCGACGCTGACCTCGATGCAGAGCGTCGAGACCGCCGCCGCGGGCAGGTGCCCGCGCAGGTCGATCCCGAAGTGCTGAGCCTCGGGCTGGTCAGAGGTCTGGACGTCGGGCTGCATCGCGAGGTCGTCGACCGGGACCGGCTTCGCCTTGTCCGGGCCGAGGAGCGCGATGTGGAAGGGCCGGCTGTAGACGACCGCCGGCGTCTGGTTCTGGATGTGGAGAACGAGGCGGGTCTTGCCGCTCTGCAGCGCCGACCAGGCCTCCGCCTTCACCGGTATGCAGAGCCGCACCGGCATCTCACGATAAGAGGTCCGCACGGGGGAGGGCGGGGCCGGTTGGGCCTGGGCGCAGGCGGCCGCGACGAAGACCAGGACGAGGAGCCCGCAGCCGCGGAGGAACAGGTCGGAGGGTGTCGAGAGCATGGGGAAAGCCTTCCGTCACCGGGGCCGACCCCGAGCCCCCCGAAGGGAGGCCCGGGATCATCCGTTTCAAGACACTCTACACGATTCGGCGCGCCTCAGAGCTCCGCGATCTCGACCGAGGCCGGCACCACCGAGGCCGCAGTCGCGGCCGCTCCCTGGCGCTGCACCGCCAGGAGGACGATGCTGATCGTGTCCCCCTTGAGCTCGCCGAGCTTCGCCAGGTTGCGGAGAGTCGGGGTGAGATCGATCAGGGCCGACGGCGGCGCCTTGTGGACCGCGTCGTGCTCGGAGTGCTGGAGAATGCCGATCTGGTCGACGAAGTGCGGATCGCTGTCCGGCGTCGCCGCGGTGACGTTGGGGGCGTTGACGAACACGCGGACAGCCTCGGTGCCCGCGCTGACCTTCATGTCGCGGATGAGCGCGTAGACCTCGGAACCCCGCTGCCCCTCCGCCACCGGCGCGGCCATCGCGGCTCCCACCTTGGAGAAGGTCGCCTCCTTGCGCAGCGGCCTGGCGGCCGTGGCCGCCACGCTGTTGGGGGCGCGGAGGACCCGCAGGCCCTGCACCTTCTCCCCCACGGAAGCGTAAAGGGCGTGCAGGCGCTTGGCGCGCTCGGCATCGAAAACCCTCTTGTCGGGCGCCTTCGGCAGGTTATCGTAGGTATAGCCCAGCGCAATGGTGTTCTGCAGGTCCTTCACCACCGCGCTGTAGGGGGTGCCGTCGGGCTTCAGGTAGTTGTCCTTGAAGTTCATGTTCAGCCAGAGATTCTGGTCCGAGGTGCTCATGCCGCTGAGGTTGCTCCGCCCCAGACCGTTCCAGTAGGCCCAGATCCGGTCGATGTTGCCGTGGTGCATCATGAAGATGGGATCGCGCGGCGAGCCGG
>DASWQX010001138.1:0-1996 GCA_036403495.1 Thermoanaerobaculia bacterium | reverse complement strand
GCATCGAAGCCCTCGAGAACTTCCTCTTCCGGCACTCCTTTGGCTTCGAGGGCGAAGGCGAGGTATCGACCGACTGCGGAGATCAGATTGCGGCGGAGGTCATCCGGGATCTGTGCTTCCAGCTTCCGCATTCCGGCGATTCCCATCCGAGTTCTCCTTGAGGCCAGAGTAGGACTTCGGCTCTGTGGGTCAATGGGAAGTCCTCCCTGGCGGGGTCTATGTTAGCTTTGATCCGAGGAGGCTCCATGGCCGACGATCAGGATCGCGACGATTCCCCCCCTTCCGGCCTCTCCCGGCGCCAGTTCCTGCGTGGCGGGGCGGCGGCGGGGGCGCTCGGGACGGCGGGGATGCTGGTGGGCGAGATCGCGGAGGCGGCGAAGAAGCCGGCTCAGGCGCCGCCGGCTCCCGAGGGGATGGAGGTCTGGGGTCCGGGTCCGGTGCCGGTGCGGCTGCGGGTCAACGACAAGCCCTACGACCTCAAGCTGGAGCCGCGCACCACGCTGCTCGACGCGCTGCGCGAGGAGCTCGAGATCACCGGCGCCAAGCGGGTCTGCGACCGCGGTACCTGCGGCGCCTGCACGGTGATCCTCAACGGCCGCGCGGTCTACTCGTGCAGCATCCTGGCGATCGACGCCCAGCGCCAGCCGATCGAGACGATCGAGGGTCTCGCCCGCCCGGGCCACCTCCATCCGCTCTCGGCGGCGTTCGTCGAGCACGACGCCCAGCAGTGCGGCTTCTGCACGCCCGGTTTCGTGATGGCCGCCAAGGCGCTGCTCGACCGCACCCCCTCGCCGACGCTCAAGGACGTCCATCACGGCCTCTCCGGCAACTTCTGCCGCTGCGGCACCTACGCCGGCATGCGCCAGGCCGTCCTCGACGCCGCCGCGTACAAGGGCGACGACGACGCCAAGCCTGAAGGCGCCGAGCCGCCGAAGGGAGGGGAGTCCCATGGCTGATCCGGAGGCTCCCAAAGATCCTGCCGTCCCCTCCTGGCCCGAGGCGAAGGACCGCAAGCTGATCGGCCAGCGGATCTCGCGGCTGGACGGCCCGGCCAAGGCGAGCGGGCGCGCCAAATACACCTACGATCTCAAGCCCGACGGCATGCTCTGGGGCAAGGTGCTGCGCTGCCCACACGCTCACGCCCGCATCAAGTCGATCGACATCTCGGCGGCGAAGGCGATGCCCGGCGTCAGGGCGGTGCGGGTGATCCAGGAGCCGGGGACCGAGATCCAGTGGGCGCTCGACGAGGTGGCCGCCGTGGCCGCGACGTCCGAGGCGCTCGCCTATGACGCGCTGCGGGCGATCAAGGTCGAGTACGAGGTGCTGCCCCACTTCGTGACCGAGGCGAAGCTCGCCGGCGCTCCCAAGACCGATCCCGGCAAGGAGGAGTCCGAGGGGGACGCCGCCACCGCCATGGCCGCCGCCGAGGTGCGGATCAAAGGCACCTATAACGCGCCCGCGGTGGCCCACAACTGCATGGAGGCGCACGGCCAGATCTGCCACTGGACCGAGCCCGACCACCTCACCGCCTGGTGCTCCACGCAGGCGGTCTCGGGGGTGGCCTCGCAGCTCGCCGAGGGGGTGGGGATCCCCGCCGCCAACGTGCGGGTGATCGCCGATTTCGTGGGCGGCGGCTTCGGCAGCAAGTTCGGCATCGACCGCTGGGGGATCGAGTGCGCCCGGCTCGCCAAGCTGGCCGGCGCGCCGGTGAAGCTGATGCTCGACCGCCACGAGGAGCTGACCGTGGCCGGCGACCGCCCGTCCGCCTTCGCCGAGATCGAGGTGGGGGCGAAGAAGGACGGCACGCTCACGGCGTGGATCTCGAAGTCCTGGGGCTCGGGTGGTCCGGGGAGCGCCGGCAATCCGCCGCTGCCCTACGTCTTCCAGGTCCCCAACCGCAAGCAGCAGCACATCGCGGTCCCCACCAACAAGGCGAGCTCGCGGGCCTGGCGGGCGCCCAACCATCCGCAGGGGTGCTACCTGTCGATGAGCGCGC
>DASWQX010001137.1:0-2112 GCA_036403495.1 Thermoanaerobaculia bacterium | reverse complement strand
CCCTCACGCTGATCGGCATGGACACCGCGTCCGGCCGCACCCTCTTCTCCGTGCCCCCCCTCCGCGACGGCCAGCCGAGCTGGATCGTGGAGCTCGACGGCGACGGCCGGGAGGCCCGCGCCTGGCCGGACAATCCCAAGGGGCGCTACGGCGGCTCGGTGGGACCGGGCCCGGTGATCGCGGTGGTCCCCTGCGGGCCCTCCTGCATCCAGCCGGTACGGTGGAATGCGGGCACCTGGGAGCCCCTGGGCGATTCCCTCTCCGCGCCCACCGCCGCGACCGCGGACCCCACCTACGATCAGACCGGAGCGCCCTGGTTCCTCCTCCACGGGGCGAGCGGCACGGCCGGCCAGGAGCAGGCCTGGGCCTTCCGCTACGAGGGGAAGGACTGGCGGAACCGGGGATCGATGATCGTCGCCGCCGTGGGCCATCCCTCGGCGCTCCCCGCGCCGCAGCGCAAGGACGGCGTCCTCACCGGCACCGGCCTGTTCTCCGCCTCAGGCGAGCCGCAGGCCTGGGTCTCGGGGCTCCCCGGGATCACCGTCGCGCGCCGGGGTCAGCTCATCGCCCTCACCGGCACCTCCGCCGCCTACGTCTCCGGCGACGGCGTGGTCTACCTGTCGGACGACTCCGGGAAGAAGTGGCGCCGCTCGACCTGGACTCCCTGGGGCGGGGCCGGCCAGGACACGGTCGGCATCTGGCGGCAGGGCAAGGACTACTGGGTGGATTTCCCCTTCGGCGACCACCGCGGCGCGCTCCGCCTGGTCTGGTTCGACCGCCGGGTGGCCGCGGAGGAGAAGATCGTCCTCACCCGTCTCACCCCGAGCGGCGACTGGATCAAGCTGACCGAGCTCCCCGGCGAGGTGAAGACCAAGAGCGGCGAGCAACTGGCGATCACCCAGATCCTGGTCCCCAAGGGGGATGACTGGATCCTCCTCACCGGCTGCGCCGCGACGCCAAGCGGCTCCGGATTGGTGCTGCGGGTGTTCGACGGCAAGAGCCTGTCGGACGCGCGGTTCGTGGCGATGCAGACGGCGGGGAAGCCCTAAGGAAACGGGGATGGCCAATTTGTTTGTGGCGCCGCCCCGCCCGGGCATCAATGCCCGGGCTACGCTGGAACCAAAAAGCCTCCTGAAGGAGGCTCAAGCCCTCCGGCCAGAATTGGAGCCGGCTTCAGCCGGCTTTTCTTTTGAGGCGTAGCCCGGGCATTGATGCCCGGGCGTCGGAGGCGCGCTGGGGGCTCAGGAAGTCCGCTCCCCGATCTCCCCCGCCATCCGCTCCACCACCTGGTCGATCGTCAGCTCGGACGAATCGATGAAGGTGTAGGAGCCGTCGCGGGTCAGGGGGGAGTCGGTGCGGGTGCTGTCGCGCAGGTCGCGGCGGCCCATCTCGGCGACGACCTGGTCGAAGGTGATGTCGCGGCCGGCGGCGGTGAGCTCGTCGAAGCGGCGCTGGAAGCGGATGTCGGAGCGGGCGTCGAGGTAGAACTTGTAGGGGGTGTCGGGGAAGACCCGGGTGCCGATGTCGCGCCCTTCGAGGACGCCGCCGAAGCGCTCGGCCGCCTCGCGCTGGAGGCGGACCATGCGTTCGCGTACTTCCGGGTAGGCGGAGATCGCCGAGGTGGCCTCCCCCACCTCCGGCGTCCGGATCCGCGACTCGACGGGCTCGCCGTCAAGGAGAACCTCGAAGCCGCCGTCCTCGCGGCGCCCCAGGCGCACGTCGGCCTCGGCGGCGGCAGCGATCACGTCCTCGCGATCGAGGGGGTCGACGCCGCTCTCCAGCACCTTGAGGCCGATCGCCCGGTACATGGCGCCGGTATCGAGAAAGGGGACGCCGAGCCGGCCGGCGAGCCGCCGAGCCGCGGTGCTCTTGCCGACGCCGGAGGGACCGTCGACGGCGACGATCAGCGGGGACGTCACCGCCGCCCCTTGCGCGGTCCGGAGGGAGCGGCGGTGGAGCGCGGGCGCGGCCCGGCCTTTCTGGCGGACGGCTTCCTGGCGGTCTTCGCGGCGGGTTTCGGAGCGGCCGGACGTTTCTCCCCGGCGGCCTTGGGCTTCCGCGCGCCGGCCCGCACCGGCGTGGCGACCGGACGCGGGGGGCGCACCGGCCGCT
>DASWQX010001136.1:0-3289 GCA_036403495.1 Thermoanaerobaculia bacterium | reverse complement strand
CCGAGGATGATGCCGAGGTCCGCCGGGTGACGATTCACAACCACGGCCTGCGGGTGCGCGAGATCGAGCTGACCTCCTACGCCGAGGTGGTGCTCGCCCCGCCCGCCGCCGACCTCGCCCATCCGGCCTTCTCGAACCTGTTCGTGGAGACCGAGTGGATCGCCGGTCTCGGCGCCCTGCTGGCCTCGCGCCGGCCGCGGGCCGAGGGCGAGGCCCGCCTGTGGGCCGCGCACGTGGTGGCGGTGGCCGGCGGCAGCCTCGACGACGGCAAGGGCGACGGCCACGCCGGGGGAGACGGCGTGGAGTACGAGACCGACCGCGCGCGCTTTCTCGGCCGCGGCCGGGGGATCCGGACGCCGATCTCGGTGGTGGACGGCCGCGCCCTCTCGAACAGCGCCGGCGCCGTGCTCGACCCGATCTTCAGCCAGCGCCGGCGGGTGCGCCTCGCCCCCAACGCCCAGGCGCGGATCACCTTTACCACCCTGGTGGCGCCGTCGCGCGAGGGCGCCCTCGCCCTCGCCGACAAGTACCGCGACCCCGCCGCCTTCGAGCGGGCGGCGGCGATGGCCTGGACGCAGGCGCAGGTGCAGCTCCGCCACCTCGGCATCGAGCCCGATGAGGCCAACCTCTTCCAGCGCCTCGCCAACCGCATCCTCTACTCGGATCCCTCGCTGCGCTCCCCCGCCGAGGTGCTGGCCCGCAACGCGCAGGGCGCCCCCGCCCTCTGGGCCCACGGCGTCTCGGGCGACCTCCCCATCCTGCTGGTGCGCATCGACGAGACGGACGACCTCGGGGTGGTCCGCCAGGCGCTGAAGGCCCACGAGTACTTCCGCCTCAAGGGGCTGGCGGTCGACCTGGTGATCCTCAACGAGAAGGCCTCCTCCTACGTCCAGGACCTCCAGAACGCCCTCGAGGCGCTGGTGCGCAGCAGCCAGTCGATCCTCCACCACGAGGGGCACCAGCCGCACGGCGGCGCCTTCGTGCTGCGCGCCGACGTGATGGCGCCGGCGGTGCGCGACACCCTCCTGACGGCGGCCCGGGCGGTGCTCATCGCGCGCGACGGCACGCTCTTCGAGCAGATCGAGCGGCGGGTGCGCACGGAGGCGCGGCGGGCTCCCGCCGGCGTGCCCTCGGCCCGCATCCGCCGGGCCGCGGCGACGGCCCGCGACGCCGCAGCGACGCCGGCGTCCGAGGCTTCCCCGCGCCCCACGCTGGAGCTCTGGAACGGCCTCGGCGGCTTCGCCGACGACGGCCGCGAGTACGTGACGATCCTCGGCGAAGGGCAGTGGACGCCGGCGCCCTGGATCAACGTGATCTCCAACCCGAGCTTCGGCTTCCAGGTCTCGGAGTCGGGCGCCGGCTACACCTGGTCGGTCAACAGCCGCGAGAACCAGCTCACCCCCTGGTCGAACGATCCGGTCAGCGATCCGCCGGGCGAGGCCTTCTACGTGCGCGACGAGGAGAGCGGCGCGCTCTGGGGGCCAACCGTGCTGCCGATCCGCGAGGAGGCCTGGCCCTACACCGCCCACCACGGCCAGGGGTACAGCCGCTTCGAGCACACCGCGCACGGCATCGGTCTCGAGCTGCTCCAGTTCGTCCCCATGGCCGACTCGGTGAAGATCTCCCGCCTCACCATCGCCAACCTGGAGGCGCGCCCGCGGCGGCTGTCGGTCACCGCCTACGTCGAATGGGTGCTCGGCACCTCGCGCGGCGCCGCCGCCCCCTTCGTGGTCACCGAGATGGACTCCGCCACCGGGGCCCTGCTGGCGCGCAACGCCTGGAACGGCGAATTCGGCGCCCGCGTCGCCTTCGCCGCGCTGGCCTTCGACACCACCGGCAAGCCGCTCGCCTGGACCGCCGACCGCTCCGAGTTCCTGGGCCGCAACGGCACGCTCGACCATCCGGCCGCGCTCGAACGGGGCGACCGCCTGTCCGGCCGGGTCGGTGCCGGGCTCGATCCCTGCGCCGCCCTGCAGGCCGCCGTCGACCTCGGCGCCGGCTCGAAGATGGAGATCGTCTTCCTCCTGGGTGAAGGGGAGAACGCCAACGAGGCGCGCACCCTGGTCCAGCGCTACCGCGCGGCCGACCTCGACGCCGCCCTCGCCGAGGTGACCCGCTCCTGGGAGGACATCGCCGGCGCCCTCCAGGTGAAGACGCCCGACCGCGCCATGGACCTGCTGCTCAACCGCTGGCTGCTCTACCAGACCCTCGCCTGCCGCGTCTGGTCGCGCTCGGCCTTCTACCAGGCCGGCGGCGCCTTCGGCTTCCGCGACCAGCTCCAGGACGTGGCGGCGCTCACCGTCGCCCGCCGCGAGATCACCCGCGCCCAGATCCTGCGCGCCGCCGCCCGCCAGTTCGTGGAGGGGGACGTCCAGCACTGGTGGCACCCGCCGACCGGCCGCGGCGTGCGCACGCACATGTCGGACGACCTGCTCTGGATGCCTTTCGTGGCCCTCCACTACATGGACGTGACGGGCGAGACCGGGCTGCTCGACGAGACGATCCCCTTCATCGAGGGGGCGCAGCTCGCCCCGGGCCAGGAGGACGCCTACTTCGCTCCCACCGTGTCGCGCGAGACCGGGACGCTCTACGAGCACTGCGCCCGCGCCCTCGACCTCCGGCTGGCGGTGGGGCGCCACGGCCTGCCGCTGATGGGCACCGGCGACTGGAACGACGGCATGAACCGGGTCGGCCGCGAAGGCCAGGGGGAGAGCGTCTGGCTCGGCTGGTTCCTCCATCCCCTGCTGGTCCGCTTCGCCCCGATCGCCGAAGCCCGCGGCGAGGCGAAGCGGGCCGCCGCCTGGCGCGATCACGCCAAGGCGCTCGCCGCAGCCCTCGACAAGGAGGGCTGGGACGGCGACTGGTACCGCCGCGCCTTCTACGACGACGGCACGCCGCTCGGCTCGGCGCAGAGCGAGGAGTGCAAGATCGACTCGATCGCGCAGTCCTGGGCGGTGCTCTCGGGCGCCGGCGAGCCGGGGCACGCGCGGCAGGCGATGGCCGCCGTCGACCGCATGCTGGTGCGCCGCGAGGAGGGGCTCGTCCTCCTCTTTACCCCCCCCTTCGACCGCACGCCGCTCGACCCCGGCTACATCAAGGGGTATCTGCCGGGCGTCCGCGAGAACGGCGGCCAGTACACCCACGCCGCGGTCTGGTGCATCCTCGCCTTCGCCGCCCTCGGGGACGGCGACAAGGCCGCCGAGCTCTTCTCGCTGATCAATCCGATCAACCACGGCAAGACCCGCGCCGGCATCCAGCGCTATAAGGTGGAGCCCTACGTGGTGGCCGG
>DASWQX010001135.1:0-1944 GCA_036403495.1 Thermoanaerobaculia bacterium | reverse complement strand
ATCTCCAGCGTGAGCTTGACGCGGTCGGTCTCGATCCCGAGCCGGAAGACGCCCGGCCCCTGGCTGGTGAACAGCATCGTCTCGATCGTCTGGCCGGCGAGCGTCGCCAGGGTCCGGTTCACCGCCTCGGTGGCGCGGCGGGAGGCCGACCCGCGGGGCGTCTGACGGAAGAGGCGGAGCAGGGCCTGCTCCCCCTCGGCGCCGTGTACCCGGCGGACGCGGCCGGTCTGGAGCGTCATCTCCAGGATCTGCTCCAGCCGGGCGAGCTGCTCCTCCTCCACCCCGCCGCCGTCCACCGCCGCGGCCAGCGACTCCCAGGGGCTGCGGGTCTCCGGGTCGCGGAGCGAGACGACGAGCGTCGCCAGCTCCTCCAGCAGGATCTCCCTCTGTATGGGGTCAATTGCCACGGCGTCGACCGCCACGGCCGGGGGCGCCACGGTCGCCAGCGCGCTCAAGCTCCCGCCCTCCGCGGTCCGGGATGGAGCATGGCCGCCAGCTCGTGCTCGAAGGCGCCGGTCTCGACCGGGCAGTGGATGCCGCACTCCTTGGGGGCGTTGGTCTCCCACCACCAGCGGCCGGCCCGGGGGTCCTCGCCCGGCTTGGTGGCCCGGGTGCAGGGAGTGCAGCCGATGCTGGTGAACCCCTTGGCGTAGAGCGGGTGGACGGGGACGTCGTGGGCCTCGTTGTACTCGTGGACCTCGTCCAGCATCCAGTCGGCCAGCGGGTTGATCTTGGCGAGGCCGCCGTGATCGTGGTCGACCTCGATCTTGCGGATGTTGGCGCGGCTCGCCCACTGGTCGCGGCGCAGGCCGGTGACCCAGGCGTCGAGCCCTTGGAGCACGCCGCGGAGGGGGTCGACCTTGCGCACGTTGCAGCAGACCAGCCGCGCCTGCACGCTGCGCTGGAAGAGGTTGGGACCGAAGCGGCGCACCATGCTCTCCACCTGGGCCGGATCGGGGAAGTAGACCTCGACCTCGATGCCGTAGCGCTGCCGCACGGTCTCGATCACGTCGTAGGTCTCCTGGGGGAGGCGGCCGGTGTCGACGGTGAACAGCCGCACCTTGGGATCGATCCGCCACGCCATATCGAGGATGGCCATCCCCTCGGCCTGGAAGCTGGTGCAGATGGCCAGTTGCGAGCCCCAGCGCTCGAGCGCCCAGGCGAGGAGCTCCTGCGGTGTGGAGTCGTCGAGCTCCACGGCCAGTTGTCCGGCCTCGTGCTCGTCCAGGAGGTCCCGTTGATCGATCCGGGCGGCGGTGGCTATCTCCAACATGATCGGTCTTCCTTTCTAAGCCTCTAGAGGGAAACGGCCGTGGCCGCCTCCTGCGCCATGCCGAGGGCGGACAGCTCCTCGTCGGAATGGCGGGTGAAGAACTGCTAAATGCGCTCCCCCTCGCCGCGCCCGTCGAGATAGGCGCGGAACAGACGCTCGATGACGAGATGGACCTCGGTGCCCGGCACCCGCTTGAGCACCGGCCGGCCGATGGCGGCGCCGGCGCCCAGGCCGCCGCGCAGGAAGAGGTCGTAGCCTTGAAGCCGCTCGCCGGCCGGTCCGCGCTCGCGCAGCGTCGTCCCCTGCAGGCCGACGTCGCCGATCCAGTGGTGGGCGCAGGCGTGCGGGCAGCCGTCGAGGTTGAGCCGCAGACCGGCGACCGCCTCGCCGAAAGTCGCCTCCAGGTGCTCGACGATCCCCTGTAACCGCCCCTTGGTCTCAGCCACGGTGTAGTTGCAGAACGGATCGCCCGTGCAGGCGATGCTCGCGCCCCGCAGCCCCGCGCCTTCCAGAGTGAAGCCGAGCGCCTCGACCTCCCCTGTCACTTGAGCGAGCCGCGCCTCGGGGATGTTGGCGAGGATGAAGTTCTGCCTGCGGGTGATCCTCAGCTCGCCGTGGTCCCAGCTCTCCGCCAGGTCGGCCAGCCGGAGCATGGTCTCGCCGTTCATCAG
>DASWQX010001134.1:0-3588 GCA_036403495.1 Thermoanaerobaculia bacterium | reverse complement strand
CCTTGACCCGCTCGGGGCCCGGCTCGACGCCCGCGCGCAGCACCACATAGGCTTTGACGATATTGCCGCGGATCTCGTCCGGGGCGCCCACCACGCCGCATTCGGCGACCGCGGGGTGGTCGAGCAGCACCGCTTCGATCTCGGGGCCGGAGATGTTGTGGCCGCCGGAAATGATCATGTCGTCGGTGCGCGCCTGGTACCAGAAATAGCCTTCGGCGTCCTGGATGTACGAATCGCCGGGGAGGTTCCAGCCGTTCTGGACGTAGATCCGCTGCCGCTCCAGGTTGTCGAGGTAGCGGCAACCGGTCGGCCCGCGCACCGCGAGGTGGCCGAGGGTGCCGGGCGGCACTGGATTGCCTTCATCGTCGATCACCCGCGCCTCGTAGCCGGGGACGACCTTGCCGGTGGCGCCGGGGCGGATCTCGGCTCCGGACGAGCTGATGAACATGTGGAGCATCTCGGTCGAGCCGATGCCGTCGATGATCTCGAGCCCTGTCGCCTGCTTCCACTTTTCGAACGTCGCCTTGGGGAGCGTTTCTCCGGCCGAGACGCACTTGCGGAGGCTGGAGATGTCATGCTCCTTCACCAGCTCGGTCATCGCGCGGTAGGCGGTGGGCGCGGTGAAGACGACCGTCGCGCGGTGCTCCGCGATCCCTTTCAAAAGGTGCGGCGGGGAGGCCTGTTCGAGCAGCAGCGTGGCGGCGCCGATCCGCAGCGGGAAGAGCAGGATGCCGCCGAGCCCGAAGGTGAAGGCGAGGGGCGGCGAGCCGCAGAAGATGTCGTCCGAGTCGGCTTTCAGCACGTAGGCCGGGAAGCAGTCGCAGGCCGCGAGGATGTCGCGGTGGAAGTGCATCGTCCCCTTGCCCTGGCCGGTGGTGCCCGAGGTGAAGGCGATCATGGCGGTGTCGTCCGCCGCCGTGTCGACGTTGTCGAAGGTCGCGGGTTTCCCTTCCATCAGGTCTTCGAGCGAGTCGGGCTCGGGACTGTTGAAAAGGATCGCGCGCCCGCCCGCCACTTTCATCGCCTGCTCGCACTCGGCGGCGACCCGCGCATCGGTCAGGGCGAGGCGGATCTTCGCCTTGTCCGCGATGTAGGTCAGCTCGCGCACGCGCAGCAGCGGCATGGTGGCCACCGCCACGCCGCCGGCCTTGAGCACGGCGAACCAGCAGGCCGCCATCATCGGATTGTTCGGACCGCGCAACAGCACGCGGTTGCCCGGCACAATTCCGAGATCGTCCACCAGAACGTGAGCGATGCGGTTCGCGGTTTCGAAAAGCTGGCGATAGGTCCAGGTGCCGCCGGGGAAGTGGAAAACCGTGCGGTCGCCGTCGCCGGCCGCGATCCGCCGGTCGAGCAACTCCGCCGCGGCGTTGAGCCGGCCCGGATAGGCGAGCTCGGGCAGCACGCTGTAATCCATGTGCGGCATCAGCTCCGGCGGCGGCAGCGAGTCGCGGCAGAAGGTGTCCACGTGGGCGGTCGGCCCGGACGGCAGGAGCGCTCCGTTAAGCGCCTGGGAATCAGCCATCGATCATCCCTCCCGGCCCGCGGCGCCGGCGAGGAGCTGACCGGCGATCACGAGCCGTTGAATTTCGCTGGTTCCTTCGTAGATGCGCAGCGCCCGGACCTCCCGGTAGAGGCGCTCGACCGGCGCGCCCGCCACCACCCCGCGGCCGCCGAGGATCTGCACCGCCTGATCGATCACCCGCTGCGCCGCCTCGGTCGCGAAGAGCTTGGCCATCGCGGCCTCGCGCGTCACCCGCTCCGCCCCGGAATCCCGCGTCCAGGCGGCGCGGTAGACGAGCAGGGCGGAGGCGTCGACGTCGAGCGCCATGTCGGCGAGGTGCCCCTGCGTCATCTGGAACTCCGAAAGGTTTTTGCCGAAAGCGCGGCGGTGCGTGCTCCACTCCACGGCCTCGTCGAGAGCGCGCCGCGCGAACCCCAGGGCCGCGGCGCCGACCGTGGAGCGGAAGACGTCGAGCGTCGCCAGCGCCACCTTCAGCCCCTTGCCCGGCTCGTCGATCAGGGCGTCCTTTGGCACTCGGCACTCCCGAAACGTGATCGTTCCCAGCGGATGGGGCGCCAGTACGTCGATCCGCGCCGACACCCGCAGGCCGGGATTGGAGGCTTCGACCAGGAAGGCTCCGAAAGCCTTTTCGCCGCTCTCCGGCAGGCGGCAGAAGACGACGTAGAAATCGGCGATCCCGGCGTTGGAGATCCACGTCTTCTCGCCGTCGATCACCCAGGAATCGCCGTCGCGCCGGGCGGCGGTGGACATGGCGGCGACGTCGGAGCCGGCCTCCGCCTCGGAGAGGGAGAAGGCGGGGATCGCCTCTCCCGCGGCCACTCGCGGCAGCCAGCGCTCCCGTTGCGCCGTGGAGCCGAAGAGCGAGAGGGGACCGCTCCCCAGGCCTTGCAGGGCGAAGGCGAAATCGGCGATCCCCGAATGGCGGCCGAGCGTCTCGCGGATTAGGCAGAGCGCGCGGACGTCCAGCGACCGATCCTGTTCCGACACCGCGTGCCGCAGCCACCCGCCCGCGCCGAGGCGGCGGACGATCTCGCGGCAGGTGCCGTCGAGGTCCCCGTCCTCCTTGCCTTCGAGAGGCGCGATCTCGCGCTCGCACCACGCGTGCAGATCGCGGGCGAGCGCCCGGTGGGCGTCCGTAAAGAAGGGCCAGGAAAGAAAGGAGGCGTCCGCCATCGGGTTTTCGATCAATCGCCTTCGAAAACCGGCTTTTCCTTGGCGGCGAAGGCGCGGTAGGCGCGCGCGAAGTCCTCGGTCTGCATGCAGATCGCCTGCGCCTGCGCCTCGGCCTCGATCGCCTCGTCGACGCCGAGCCCCCACTCGTGGTGAAGCTGCCGCTTGGTCATCGCGTGGGCGAACGTGGGCCCTTGAGCGATCGATCGCGCGAGGCCGTCCGCCTCCGCCTGCAGCCGTTCAGGGGGCACGAGATGATTATAAAAACCCCAGCGCTCAGCCTCGTCGGATTCCATGAACCGGCCGGTATAGAGCAGCTCGGAGGCGCGCCCCTGGCCGACGATCCGCGGCAGGATGGCGCAGGCCCCCATGTCCGCCCCGGAGAGGCCGACGCGCGTGAACAGAAAGGCCACGCGGCTGCGCGGCGTGCCGAGCCGCAGGTCGGACGCCATCGCCAGGATCGCCCCGGCGCCGGCGCAGATGCCGTCGATCGCCGCCACGATCGGCTGCGGGCAGCGGCGCATCGACAGCACCAGCTCGCCGGTGAGGCGGGTGAACTCCAGAAGATGATCCATCCGTCCCGACTCGCGCATCTTCACCAGCGGACCAATGATCTCGTGGACGTCCCCGCCCGAGCAGAAGTTCTCGCCGGCGCCGGTGAGCACGATCGCCTTGATCTCCTCGACCTGGCGCAGGCGGTGAAACGTGTCGGTCAGCTCGCGGTACGACTCGAACGTCAGCGGATTCTTCCGCTCCGGCCGGTCGATCGTCACCGTCGCGACCCGGCCGTCGACGCTCCAGCCGAAGTGTTGGGGCTGGATGGAGGCGAGGGGGATGGATTGATTCAAGGAAATCCTCCGGTGAGGCGTTGTACGCCTGCGACCTCACCCCCG
>DASWQX010001133.1:0-2106 GCA_036403495.1 Thermoanaerobaculia bacterium | reverse complement strand
TCCGCGCACGTCGAGCCCGATCGGAGCGGTCGTGAAGATGCGCGGCCGCGGCTTGCCGTCCTCGCCGTGAACGTCCAGGCCCGCGACGGTGGCGGTGATCGACGTGGAAAGCGGCGTCGCGGCCGAGCCGTAGTCGCCGTTCGTCACGATCACCTCAGCGCCCGCCGGCGCCCCCGACACCGCCGTTCCGATCGGGCACTTGTCGTTCACCGTGCAGGTCGTGCCCATGGCGCCCGGCGCGGCGTACCGCGGCGCGGCGGCAGCCGCCGCTGGGGAGGCGGCGAGGAGCGCCAGGGCCAGAAGCGCGGCGCGCATGGAGCGACACTAACCGAGTAGCAGCCCGGGCGCGCGCGCCTCAGCCGCCAGCGCACTACGAAGCGGCGCACGGCCAGAGCAGTTGAGATAGCTTCCGTCCCCGCAGTGCAGAGGAGTTCTAAGGGATGTCGCACGAGCTGACGCGCAGGCAGCTGATCCGTGCCGGAATGGCGGGCGGCGCCGCGGTCGGGGCATACGGCATGGTGCCTGGCACGATCGCCCGCGCCCTCGCAGCGGCCCCGCCGAAGTGCGGCCGCCTCCAGGACATCGACCACGTGGTGATCCTCATCCAGGAGAACCGCTCCTTCGATCACTACTTCGGCACCTACCCCGGGGTGCAGGGATTCGCCGACCCGACCGTCCTCGCGCTGAGCGACGGCAGCGGCCTCTCGGTGTTCGCCCAGCCCAGCGACGGTGTCTGTGGGGGCCATCTGTACCCCTTCCGCCTGGACACAGACCCCTCGAAGAACGGCGAGTGCACCAACGACATCGGTCACGAATGGGGCATCCAGCACCGGTCCTGGGACACCGGAGCGATGGACCGGTTCGTAGCGGAGCACCTCGCCGAGGACGCGACCAACGGCCACCTCGCGAACGGCTACTACACGCGGCAGGACCTCCCCTTCTACTTCGCCCTGGCCGATAACTTCACGATCTGCGACCGCTTCCACTGCTCGGTGATCGGCCCGACCGACCCCAACCGGCTCTATGCGATGACCGCCACGCTCGATCCCGCCGGAAAGGGCGGCGGGCCGCACCTCGAGACGCTCGTCTCGAATCGGGCCTCGAAGTTCTTCACCTACACGTGGCCGACCTATCCCGAGCAGCTCGAGTCGCACGGGGTGAGCTGGAAGGTCTACGGCAACGAGGACGGGAATTTCGGCGACAACGTCCTGCTCTACTTCAAGAACTACCAGTCGCCAGGCCTGTCGGCCAAGGCGTTCACGCCCCGGTTCCCTGAGACTTTCGTCGCCGATGTCGCCGCGAACGAGCTCCCGCAGGTGTCATGGATCGTCTCGCGCCTGGTGGACACGGAGCATCCGCCCACCCCGGTTTCGTGGGGCGAGGACGTCGCCCATCAAGTGGTCTCCGCGCTCGTGTCCAATCCCGCGGTCTGGCGCAAAACCGCGCTCATTATCACCTACGACGAGAACGGTGGATTCTTCGATCACGTCCCCCCGCCCACCGCTCCAGCGGGGACGGCCGGCGAGTACCTGACCGTCAATCCCCTGCCGAGCGCCGCCGAGGGCACCGCCGGGCCGATTGGTCTCGGCTTCCGGATTCCCGCGCTCGTCGTCTCGCCTTTCAGCCGCGGCGGCTTCGTCTCCTCGGACACATTCGACCTCACCTCCACGCTCCTCTTCCTCGAACGGCGGTTCGGTGCGGAGGTGCCGAACATCAGCGACTGGCGGCGGTCGACCGCGGGTGACCTGACAGCGGCCTTCAACTTCGCGGGAAAGGACAACACGGTCCCGACCCTGCCGGCGACGTCGCACGCAGACCAGCGCGTACTGGGCAGCGACTGCCCCACGAACGCGCCCGTCAGCTTCATCGCCGAGGACTTCCCGGCCGTCAGGACCTATCCAGTCACCTGCAACACCTCCGCCCCACCGCAGGAGCCCGGCACACCGCGCCGCCCGAGCGGTCTCGTGTCCTGCAAGAAGTAGCCGCTCCCCGGCGACCCCGTCGGCTTTTGGAGGCCGCGCCAGCGGCTGCTCCTTTGCATGGAAGCGTAGGTGGAGCGAATAGCTTGCAGCCTGACGGACTCGCTGCGACGAGCGAGTCACTCAA
>DASWQX010001132.1:0-2486 GCA_036403495.1 Thermoanaerobaculia bacterium | reverse complement strand
CTCCGTGGCCGAAACCGACAGGCGTTCCCCTTTTTCCTGAGCCGCAAATCTGAGGAAACGACCTTCAGTGCAAGCGAAACCGCCCAAAAACCCTCAGAGCCCCTAACTTTACCCGCAACTTGAAGTCATAAAACGCGGTTTGCCCTGTTCAAGCCTGAGTGCCATTCTACGCCGTTAACCCTATTGCATGATCATGCTTGATTTGCCGGGCGATTTCCATCTGAACCTCGGTGGCACCACGGACTTCGGGAGCGCCGATCGCGTGCGCCTGTTTCTTGCGCGGATAGTCCCGACTCGCCTTGCTCGCCCGTTTGTAGTCATCGATCACGGCCTCGGCCAACCGCTCGTGCAACGATTCGCCGGGATCGGGACAGCTCTTGTATTCGCGCATCGAGCCCCGATAGGCGCGGAGGAACTGGGCCACGCTGACCCGACGCGCCGGGATGCCCTGAGCCGCCAACTCCACCTGGGCATGCAAGCTCATCGCCCACAGCCCCAACAGCGACCAAGTCGCCTCCACCTCGGCGTGGTCGGCACGATGGCTGCGCAACTTGCGACGCTCGAACGTCTGCTTGAAGTGCCGGTAGAACAGCTCGATTCCCCATCGAAGAGCGTAAATTTCTATAATTTGTTCATCCGAGAGGACCTCCTCGCCCAGCACCGACGTGACCAGATACACCGGATGCCTACCCCCGCGCGCCACGACCAGCCGCAACACCAGCGGGGGCCGGCGCCGCTTGGCCTCGCGATCCGGCCAGAGATAGACCAGGCCGTCCTTCTCCTCCACGTAGTAGCCCAGGCCCTTCAGCAGCCGCACGTTCGCACCGACGCGGATGAGCAGATGCCGCCCGCTGTCCAACAGCGCCTTCCAGTACTCGTAGCCGACGAAGCCCGCATCGGCGGTGACCAGGGCCCCCTCGGCCAGGGCGGCGATCATCTGCTTCAGATGCTCGCGCTCGCTGCTGTCGGAGGGCCCGATCCGCCAGTCCCAAGGCAATCCGGTCCCGACATGCCACATCGTCGTCAGCCACATCTGCGGGCTGTTGGTCTTCTTCTGGCGGGCCCGGGCGGCGCGGGCGGCTTTGGTGCGGGCCCGCGCCTGGCGCTTCGACGGGCGGCGCGGTTTCGGTCGCCGCCGCGCCGCCGCGGGCGAGAAGTGCTGTTCGTTGGATTCGGTGCGCGGCAATTCGAGGCGGCTGCCGTCGACGCCGAAGACCGGGAATCCGCAGACGAGGAACCGTCCCTCCAGGTCCTCGCGCAGGCGCCGACGGAAGGCGGTGACCAGCGTCAGGGCCAGCGCCACGGTCCAGGTCTTCAACATCTTGAGGAACGCTTGGTAGGTGGCCGCCGGCCTCTGGGTCAGGTGGAACATCCGGACGACGATCTTGCGGGCGGAGAAGAAGCGGTCGGTGAGCGCCTTTTCGTCGGACCAGGCCCAGAGCAACGCTGTGACGATCAAACTCCGTGGCGTCCAGGTGCAGTCGTTGCGAAACGTGATGTTCGAGAGCACCGCGGGCACCAAGAGCCAATCCAGCGCCTGCTTGAGGGCTTGATGATGGGGCACGGACGGGGTATGACTTCCCTGGTCTTGATGCGACATGACCGACTCCGATCGGAGGTTGAGGCTTTCCTATTTCTGCCCACCAACAGAAATAATGGCCGCAACGTCTTGACGCATCAAGACTTCTTCCTTCTCTCCAGAATTAGGGTTAACGGCGTAGGGTGCCACCGCCGGAGTACTCGGGGCGGGGACCCCATCCCAAGGTCCCCTTCGCGCGGTTGGATCGCTGGTGCAGAGCGCTGCCGGAGGTCGCCTGGACCAGGATCGAGGTGCGTGACGGCGCGAAAGGGCCGTTGGTGATCGAAGCGGTCAAGCGTCGGATCCAGGCCCGCACCGAGACGGGAGGCACGGGTCCCGAGGAGTTGCTGTTCGTGACGCGGGGACGGCAAGCGAACGGCACATACAAGCATGACTACTATTTCTCGAACGCGGACCCGGGCACACCGCTCGAGGAACTGGCGCGGGTGGCGACGGCGGAGCATCGCGTCGAGGAATGTTTCAAGCGGGCGAAGGGTGAGGCGGGGTTGGCCGATTCTCAGGGTCGGAACTGGATTGCCTGGCATCATCATCAAATCCTGGCGCTGCTGGCCGCGTGGTTCCTGACCGAGGAGACGCGGCGGGGAAAAAATCCAGACCCCTGCGCTGACGTCGCCGCAACTTCAGGAGCTCATCGCGGGCGTGATCGGGGATCACCTCGGCACCAATCACCCATCTTTCCGTTCT
This sequence comes from Thermoanaerobaculia bacterium, assembly GCA_036403495.1. Lineage (GTDB taxonomy): Bacteria > Acidobacteriota > Thermoanaerobaculia > Multivoradales > UBA5704 > DATARR01. The sequence goes on along the minus strand of DASWQX010001132.1, from coordinate 202 downwards.
CGCCGAAGTACCCGCTGGCTAGGACGCAACGAAGAAGCACGTCTATATGCACATCGTTCACGTAATGTGTTACCACGATTAAAGATCCATCTGCGGTTGTGATGGATACAGTAGAATTATTTTCAGATATTTGATGGCTTTGGATTTGTGCCGGGCAACGGCCGTCTCGTTGGTATGGAGGGTGTCAGCGATATCTTTGCCG
>DASWQX010001131.1:0-1999 GCA_036403495.1 Thermoanaerobaculia bacterium | reverse complement strand
CGAGGTGCAGAAGGAGCAGGTGTTCGCGATGGTGCGGCAGGTCGCCGCCGAGCGGGGCGCGGTCATCCTCACCTTCGTTCACGGCTGGCATCACAGCGCCAACGTCTGCGATTCCAACGTCTCCTGTTTCCGTAGCGTCCTGCAGGGGATCAGCGAGGATCCCGCCCGCCTCAACAAGGGGCCGGTCATCGGGGTCTATCTCGGCTGGCGCGGCGATTCGAGCAGCATCCCGGCCTTGCAGGCGGCGACCTTCTACAACCGCAAGCGGGCCGCGCACCGGATCGGCGAGAACGGCGGCTCGCGCCTCCTCCTTGAGCTCGCCGACCTCGAGAACGAGCTCAACAACGACCTCGACCAGCGTCACTCCTCCGGCTTCGTGACCATGGTGACGGCCGGCCACAGCTTCGGCGGCGCCCTCGTCTTCTCGGCCGTCGACAGGGCCCTGGTCGGCGAGTGGGGAGGGCGGGACGGCGTGGGGCCGCTCGCCGACAGCGCCGGGATCAAGGCGCATCGGCGCGAGCTGGGCGACCTGGTGGTGCTGATCAACCCCGCCTTCGAGGCCAATCGCTACCGCCTGTTCGATCAGGACCTGTCGCTCCCCGGCCGCTATGAGCCCGAGTGCCCGGTGCTGGTGACGGTCGCTTCGCAGGGGGACACCGCCGTCGGCAAGGCGTTCCCTGCCGGCCGCTTCCTGTGGCTCCTCTGGCATCCCGGGCGGTGGAAAAACTTCCGTGCCGAGCTCATCGGCGCCGGCCACTACGGGCCGCAGTGGACCCACGAGATCGACTACAAGGGCCCTCCGGATGCGACGGAAAAGAAGCCGGGGAGCTGCGACTGCCCCTTCCCGTCGCCCGAGGAGATCGGCAAGATCCGCCTCGCGTTCAGCGAGTCGCGGCAGGCCCTGCCCGCGACCGCCGGCGAGCCTTGCGTCGCGCTGCGCGCGCTGGACGCCAACGGTCTCAAAGGGGTGCTCCCCAACGGCATCGAGCTGACCGAGACCCGGCCGAAGTGGGACAGGTCCTCGCCCTACCTCGTGCTGCGCGCCAGCGCCAACCTGATCCCCGGGCACAACGAGATCTACAACAAAAACTTTGTCAAGTTCCTCGCCGCCTACCTGAACCTCTACCTCGAGGAGAAGCCGGACGAGACGCCGCTCCCGTCCGGATCTCAGTAAGCTATTCCGTCTCCTTGCCGTTGCGGGCGCCGACGGTGACGCGGGCCTCGCGGACCTCGCCCGCGCGCAGGATGCTCAAGATGGCCTCCTTGCCGATCCGCTCCTCTTCGAGCAACGGGAGGAGCTCGCCGGGGTGGCGGAGCGGGGTCCCTTCGAAGGCGAGGATCGCGTCCCCCAGCACCAGCCCGGCCTGGTCCGCCGGGCTGCCGGGCTCGACCGAGACGATCAGCAGGCCGCTCGGCTGCCCCAGCCGCTCGGCGAGCTCGCGGGGGAGGCGGACGGGTTGGGTGCCGATCCCCAGATAGCCCCGCCGCACCTGACCGTGAGCGAGGAGGGCTTCGACCACGCGCCGCACGGTCGCGGTGGGAATGACGTTGGCGGTGGCCCGGTAGATGCCGGCGGTGTTCACGCCGAGCACCCGGCCGCGCAGGTCGACCAGGGCGCTGCCGGAAAAGCCTGTATGGATGCCGAGGTCGGTCTGGATCTCGGTGTCGATCCGGCCGCCCATGGGCGTGCGCCAGGCCTCGCCGGCGGCGCCGACCATGCCGAGGCTGGCGCGGATCCGCTGGCCGGGGCGGCTGAGGGAGAGCACCAGGTGGCCGGCCTTCACCTCGGCGGCGTCGCCCCACTCGGGCGGCTCCGGGGTGGCGCCCGCGACGCGCAGCGCCGCCAAGTCGGTCGACGGGTCGCGGCCGATCACCGCGGCCGTCGTGGTGCTCCCATCCGGGAGGCCGACCGCGATGTCCTCCTCCCATTCGAGAACGTGATGGGTGGTGACCACGACCCCTTGGGACCAGATCACGCCGCTCGACGGCCGCCGCCGCC
>DASWQX010001130.1:0-5439 GCA_036403495.1 Thermoanaerobaculia bacterium | reverse complement strand
TCCAGGGGCTGCCGCACCGGCTGCAGAAGGTGGGCGAAGCCAACGGCGTCGCCTTCTACGACGACTCCAAGGGGACCAACCCGGGCGCCACGATGAAGGCGATCGAGGGGTTCGCCGACGGCACCGTCCACCTGATCCTCGGCGGCCGCAACAAAGACGCCGACGTGGCGACGCTGACGCCGATGGTCCGCCGCAAGGCCCGCCGCGCCTACCTGATCGGCGAGGCCGCCGAGGACTTCGCGGTGGCCCTCGAAGGCGCCGTCCCCTTCGAGCGCTCGGAGACGCTCGACCGCGCCGTGCGCTCGGCGGCGGCCCGGGCGCTTCCGGGCGATGCCGTCGTGCTGTCGCCGGCCTGCGCGAGCTTCGATCAGTTCAGGAACTTCAACCACCGCGGCGACGTCTTCCAGGAGCTGGTCCGGAACACGATCGGAGCGCCCCATGGCTAAGAAACTCGCCTTCGACAAGGTGCTCTTCACCATCGTGGTGCTGCTGATGTTCTTCGGCCTGGTGATGGTCTTCTCGGCCAGCTCGGCGATGGCGCGCGACGGCGGCATCAACCGCTTCCTGATCAAGCAGGGGGTCTCCGCCGCCCTCGGCCTGGCGCTGATGGCTTGGCTGATGCACGTCGACTACCGCCGGCTGCGCAACCCGACGGTGATCTACACCCTGCTCGGCCTCTCGCTGGTGCTGCTGGTCGGCGTGCTCTTCTCGCCGCAGCTCAACGCCACGCGCCGCTGGTTCTTCATCGCCGGCGTGTCGATCCAGCCCTCGGAGCTGGCGAAGCTGGCGCTGATCCCCTTCCTCGCCTACCAGATCGAGCGCAAGGAGGAGCGGGTCAGCGAGCTCTCTTTCCTGCTGCCGGCGGCCTTCTTCACCGTGCTGACCGCGGCGCTGATCCTGCTCGAGCCGGACATGGGGACGGCGGTGCTCCTCTGCGCCACGTTCTTCATGATGATCTTCCTGGCCGGTCTCTCCTGGCGCTACATCGTGGCCGCGCTGGCGCTGGTGCCGCCGGCCCTGATCGCCCTGGTGATGATGGCGCCCTACCGGCGCGCTCGCCTGTTCACCTTCCTCGACCCCGAGCGCGATCCGCTGGGCAACGGCTTCCAGGCCCTGCAATCGCTGATCGCCGTGGGCTCCGGCGGGGTGTTCGGCTTGGGGCCCGGCAAGAGCGTGCAGAAGCTCTTCTTCCTCCCCCATCCGGAGTCGGACTTCATCTTCTCGATCGTCGCCGAGGAGCTCGGCATGATCGGCGCCCTCGCGCTGGTGGTCGCCTTCGGCATCCTGGCCTGGCGCGGCCTGCGCGCCGGCGCCAAGGCGCCGGACGCCTTCGGCCGCTACCTCGGCTGGGGGCTCACCGGCGTCCTCGTGATGCAGGCGCTGATCAACGTCAGCGTCACCATCGCCCTCCTCCCCACCAAGGGGATCCCGCTGCCGTTCATCTCCTACGGCGGCTCGTCGCTGGTGGTGACCCTGTGCATCTGCGGCGTCCTCCTCAATGTGTCGCAGCACGCATGATTGATGAAGAACTGGATTATGGAATGGCGACGACCAGCGCTCCTCTCCACGTTCTCCTCGCCGGCGGCGGCACGGGCGGCCACGTCTTCCCGGCGCTCGCGGTGGGCGAGGAGCTGCGGACCCGGGGGTGGCGCGTGAGCTTCGTTGGCATGGCGGGGGGCATGGAGGAGAGGCTGGCCGGCGAGCGCGGTCTGCCGTTCCACGGCCTGGCGGCCAAGCCGCTGGTGGGGCGCGGCCTCGTCGGCAAGGCGCGGGCGCTGGCCACCCTGGCGGGCTCGACCCTGGCGGCGCGGCGGCTGGTCGGCGAGCTCGCCCCCCGCGTCGTGCTCGGCACCGGCGGCTACGTCTCGGCGCCGGCGGTGCTCGGCGCGCGGCTGGCCCGGCGGCCGGTGCTGCTGTTGGAGCCGAACGGCCATGCCGGCGTCGCCAACCGCTGGCTGTCGCGCTTCGCCACCGCCGCCTGCGTCGTCTACCGCGAGACGATCGCCGACCTCAGGTGCCCCTGCTGGATCACCGGCGTGCCGGTGCGCGCCGCCTTCTTCGACGTCCCCGCGGAGCTCCCGCCCCTCGACGCGCCGCGCCTGTTGGTGCTCGGCGGCAGCCAGGGGGCGAAGCAGATCAACGAGGCGATGCCGGCGGCGGCGGCGCGGCTGATCGCGCGCTTCCCGGCGATCCGCATCGTCCATCAGGCCGGAGCGCGCAATCTGGAGGAGGCGCGGGCGGCCTACGCGGGAGCCGGCCTCGGCGCTCCCCATGTCGAGGTCGTCCCCTTCCTCGACGACGTCGCCGGCGCCATGGCGGCGAGCCACCTGCTGGTCTCCCGCGCGGGAGCCATCACGCTCGCCGAGGTCTGCGCCGCCGGCCGCGCCTCGCTGCTGGTGCCGCTGGCGATCTCCAAGGGGCACCAGGTCGAGAACGCCCGGCTGCTCGCCGCGGCCGGCGGCGCCGACATGATCCCGTCGAACGAGCTGTCGGCCGACGCCCTCGCCGCGCGGCTGGAGGCGCTGCTGGCGGACGGCGACCGCCTCGCCGCCATGGGGCGCTCGGCGCGGTCGCTGGCCCGCCCGCGCGCCGTCGCCGACATCGCCGACCGCGTCGAGGAGCTGGGACGGAACGCGGGAGGGAACGGCTGATGTTCAACCGATTCACCGACCTCTCGCGCATCCATTTCGTCGGCATCGGCGGCGCTGGCATGAGCGGCATCGCCGAAATCCTCCTCGAGTACGACCTCGAGGTGAGCGGCTGCGACCAGTCGCTGGGCGAGGCCACGCAGCGGCTGGCGGACATGGGCGCGCAGATCGAGCAGGGGCATTCGCCAGACCATCTGGAGGGGGTCGAGCTGCTGGTGATCTCGTCCGCTGTGGCCGACGACAACCCCGAGGTCCGCGAGGCGCGGCGGCGCGGCATCACCGTGGTGCGCCGAGCCGAGATGCTGGGCGAGCTGATGCGCCTCAAGTACGGCATCGCCATCGCCGGCACTCACGGCAAGACGACCACCACCTCGCTGATCGGCACCCTGCTGACCGACGCCGGGCTCGATCCGACCGTGATCGTCGGCGGCCGGCTGCGCCTCCTCGGCACCGGCGCCCGCCTGGGCAAGAGCGACTACCTGGTGGCCGAGGCGGACGAGTTCGACCGCAGCTTCCTGCGGCTGACGCCGGTGATCGCCGTGATCACCAACATCGACCGCGACCACCTCGACACCTACGGCACCCTGGAGGCGATCCAGGAGGCCTTCGTCGAGTTCGGCAACCGCGTCCCCTTCTTCGGCCGGCTGATCGTCTGCCTCGACGACGCCAACGTCCAGAAGGTGCTGCCGCGCATGGCCGACCGCCGCATCCTCACCTACGGGCTGTCGCCGCAGGCCGACCTCTCGGCGGTGAACGTCGAGCCCCACGCGGGCGGCAGCCGCTTCGGCGTGCGCCTGCGCTCCGACCGCCTGCTCGGCCGCGTCGACCTCGGCACCATCGCGCTGCCGATCCCCGGCCGCCACAACGTGCTCAACGCCCTGGCGGCGGTGGGCGTGGGGCTCGCGCTGCGGATCGATTTCGACACCATCACCCGCGCCCTCGCCGGCTTCGAGGGGGTGCACCGCCGCTTCGAGCAGGTCGGCACCTGGCGGGGCGCCGCCGTGGTCGACGACTACGCTCATCACCCCACCGAGGTCGAGGCCACGCTCCAGGCGGCGCGCCAGACCTTCCCCGAGGGAAGAGTGTTCGCCGTCTTCCAGCCGCACCTCTTCTCGCGCACCCAGGACCAGGCCGGGGAGTTCGGCCGCGCCCTGCTGGGCGCGGACATGGTCGTGGTCACCGACGTCTACCCCTCGCGCGAGCAGCCCATTCCCGGCGTCACCGGCGAGCTGGTGGTCGACGCGGCGCGGCACAGCGGGCACCGCAACGTCCACTACTGCCCGGACTGGAAGGAAGCGCCGGCGCTGCTGCGCGACGAGGTCGGCGCCGGCGACGTGGTGATCACGCTCGGCGCCGGGGACGTCAACCGGCTCGCCAGGGCGCTGGCCGACGAGGGGGCGAAGCGGTGAGCGCGACCGGCACCGTCTCCACCGTCTCGGTGCTGCCGCCCGGCGCCGGCGGCCGCGTGCTCGACTTCCGCCGCCGCGGCACCCCGCCGCGCCGCCGCCGCAAGAGCCTGCTGGTCAAGCTCCTGAAGCCGCTCGCCGCCGCCGCCGGACTGGTGGCGCTGCCGGTCGGCGTGGTCGCCTGGGTGCTCACCGCGCCGCTCTTCCGGCTGCGCGAGATCGACGTCCGCGAGCTCAAGGGCTCGGCGGGGCGCGTCCCCGCCGCCGCGGTCCGCCAGTCGCTGGCTCCCCTCCAGGGGAGGAACCTGGTGCGCCTGTCGCTCGCCGACGCCGAGGCGCGGGTGCGGAGCAACCCCTGGATCGCCTCGGTCGAGATCGCCAAGGACCTTCCGCACGGCCTGCGGGTGCGCGTCTCCGAGCGCAAGCCGATCGCCCTGCTCCTCGCCGGCAGCGATCTCGTCTTCGCCGACGCCGACGGCCGCGCCATCGCGCCGGTCGCTACCCCCGCCGAGCTGGAGGCGGCGCGCAGGGCCGGGCTGCTGGTGGTGAGCTTCCGCGGCGCGCCGCACCCCAACGGCATGGCCGCCGCGCTCAAGGTGGCGGCCGAGGTCGGCCGCGTCGAGCCGAACTGGTCGGCGAAGCTGGCGCAGATCGAGGTGCTGGGCGAGGAGGACTTCCGCCTGCGCACCGACGCGCTCCCCTTCCCGCTGCTGGTGAAGGGGGGCGAGGTGGCGCCCAAGCTGCAAAGGCTGGTGACCCTGTTGCCGGAGCTCGCTCGCCGTTACCCGAAGATCGAAGCGGTGGACCTGCGCTTCTCGCGCCGGATCGTCGTGCAACCCGCAAATTCTGTTCCGTCCTCCCCCGGGAGCGGCGGAGCTGGAGCTTAGAGTCAACTTTTTTCGAGAGGGTCAGCTATGGCCAAAACGGAACCTTACTTCGTCGGTATCGACATCGGGTCCTCCAAGGTGGGGGTCCTCATCGGCCAGCGCGACGACAAGGGGGGCATCGAGGTCGTCGGCAAGGGGCTGGCCCCGAACCGCGGCACGCGCAAGGGGAACATCGTCAACGTCGAGGCCACCGTCGAGGCCCTCAAGGCGGCGAGCGAGGAGGCCGAGGTGATGGCCGGCGTGGAGATCTCCCGCGCCTACGTCGGCGTCGCCGGCGCCGACATCCGGAGCGTCAACTCGCGCGGCATGGTCAGCGTCGCCCGCAAGGACCGCGAGATCACCCGCCAGGATATCCAGCGCGTGCTCGAAGCGGCGCAGTCGGCCGCACTGCCCTCCGACCGCGAGATCCTGCACGCCATCCCGCAGGAGTTCATCGTCGACGAGCAGGGGGGGATCAGCGAGCCGCTCGGCATGCAGGGGACCCGCCTCGAAGTCATG
>DASWQX010001129.1:0-6254 GCA_036403495.1 Thermoanaerobaculia bacterium | reverse complement strand
CGCATACCCCAATGATCGGGCCGCGCTGCCAGTTTGTCAATACGGAAAGTCCAAAACGTCACCATTCCGCCGCGATACCGGAACCGCCGGCCGCACCGGGCATCTTCCGCCGTAACCTCGCATTCAAAATAGCGTCGAAAGACGGTAAAAACATGCCATACTAAGTGTCGAGCACGGAAACAGAGGCCACTGGAGGTTCTCCGTCATCCGTGCCGGCGAGGAAAGTATGTCTCGAAAGAACCATCGGGTCCGTAGGGCGACGGTCGGCTTTCTCGTGCTTCTTGGTCTGGCCGTCGGGGCGCAGGCGGCAGTTCCTCAGCGGGTGACGCCGTCAGCGGTCGAATTCTTCAACGCCATACTGCCCGCCGGCCTCCGGGCCTGGCTTCCCTCGCCGCCCGCGGCCGCGCACCGGGCTCCCCGGCGCCCCCTGCCTCTAAAGTGCGGCGGTACCATCGATCCCGACGGCCACTGCTCACACGCGGCCTGCGCGGGCTGCGGCTGAAAGTCCCCCTCTCCGGAGGCTCCCCGGTGGCCTCCGGAGATGTTTGCGTCGCGCGCCGTGGCATCTCTATGAGAGAATAGGAGGGCTCTGGAGGAATCCCCGTGCCCGAACTGCCCAACGACGTGCCTGCCATCATCGAACGCCTCCTGGCGGAGAGCCGGGACAGCCGCTATCAGGATCCCCTGCGCATGATCTACCTGGCCGAGCTCGCCCAGGCCGCGGCCGACCGGCTCGATCCTTGCCAGGTCCCCCCGGAGGTAATCGCCGACACCCTGGCCACGGTCTGGGCGGAGCTCGGCAACGCCTACCGCCTCGCCGATCTGCTGGACCGCGCGGAAGCGGCGTTCAAGAGCGCCGTTGACGCCCTGGACCAGGGGAGCGGCGATCCCCTGCTGGCCGCGCGGATCGCCGACCGCTTCGCCTCGTTGCTCGCGCACCGTCGCCGGTTCCCGGAAGCCTTCGCGCTGCTGGACCGCCTCGCCTCCTTCTATGAATCTCGGGGCGAGCCCCATCTCGCCGGCCGCGCCCTGATCAAGCGCGGCGCCTTCGCCGAGAACGCCGGCGACCCGGAGACCGCCATCCGCTATACCCTCGGCGGTCTCGAGCTCATCCAGCCGGAGCGCGACGCCACCCTGCTGCTTTCGGCGGTGCACAACCTCGTCTGGTCGGCCACCGATCTCGGCCTCTATTCTCTCGTGGCGGAGAGTTTGCCCAGGATCCGTCTCCTCTACTGCTCCAGCCGGCTCAATGCGCTGCGCCTGCGCTGGCTGGAAGGGCGGCTGGCGGCGGGGACCGGCCAGAACGCCGAAGCCGAGGCGGCGTTCGGCGACGCCCGCGCCGGCTTCGCGAAGTCTCGGCTGATCTTTCCGGCGAGCCTGGTGACCATCGACCTCGCCCTCCTCTTCGCTCAGGTGGGGCGGCGCGGGGAGATCATCCCGCTGGCCGAGGAGGTTATGACCACGTTCCGCGCCTTGCAGGTGGGGCGCGAGGCCATCCTTGCCCTCCTTCTGCTGCGAAGAGCCTGCGAGGACACCGGCCAGGAGCTGGCGCGAGTGGTGGAACGGCTGGTCGAGATCCGGCGCCTGCTCGCCGATCTGGAGAAGAGAGCGAGCTAGTCCTGCGGTCTGTCGGGGTCCGCGCGGGTCTCCCGGGCGGCGAGCGCGTCGTCGAGCACCGTCCGGATCAGCTTGGAGAACTCCTCCTCGCTCATCATCGGTGGCACGACCAGCGGTGCGCTCGCGGGCGCTGCGGCGGCGAGGCTCTCCATCAGCCGTGTCGAGACGGAGCGATCGGCGTAGACCACCCGGAAAAAGGAGAGAGGCTCTACCTGCAGGATCTTGAGGATAGCGAGGAGCTGGCTGAGCCGGAGGTCACGCTCGCCGCGCAGAAGGCGTCCGACCATGCCGCCCCGCCAGCCGAGCAGGCGGTCCAGCTTCGTCAGGGCGATCTTCTTTTCCTTGACGAGATCCGCGAGGACGGCGAGATATCGGCTCAGTTCCTCGTCGGTCATGGTGACCCGAAATTCTATACCTCCCCTCTTCAGAAGTCGCTCCTTCGGGCCGATGGTGTCCATAGCACGTCGGAAGATGCCGGCATCGAAACTCTGGCATGGAAAGCGGGTCCGGGTTCGCGCCGGACCTCCTTTGTTGCGGCTTGGTGCAACCTCCCAAGGGAGCTTCCGGCGGCCCAGGGGGCGTATCTCATTGCCATCTTGAGAGTTATGGCTTATGGGAGGAAAGCAGCGACGACGCGACGCGAAGTAGCATCTTCTCCTCATGGGAATGTTTCGCAACCTCGGCCGGACTCTACAACTCCTGCGTGAGGAGCAGGGATGGTCGCAGGCGGATCTGGCGCGGAAAGCCGGCATCGGCAAGAGCCAGCTTTCGAAATACGAGAACTCCAAGGAGCAGCCGCGGCTCGATTCGCTGGAGAAGATCCTCGCCGCGCTGTCGGTGCGCTACGTCGATTTCTTCACCACCGTCGCGTTTCTCGACGAGCAGCTCGAACGGCTGAGCTCCTCCGCGCCTCCCACGCTGTCCGTGCCTCAGACGTCAGGGCTGCTGTCCGACGAGGTGAACCAGGCGTTCGAGCGGGTGAGCCGCGGCATCTTCGAGCTGCATCGGAGCGTTCTTCATCAACTGGTGGCCGCCCGCGTGCGGACCTGAGGTTTCGACATGGCAGAGGGAGTGGAGAAAGAGGGACCGTCCGCGAAGGGGCCGCGAGCCCTTCAGGAGATCGGCTACGCGCTGATCGAGCGCCTGCGGGCGCGGATTCTTTTCGAACGCGATCTCGTTCGCCGGACCGCGGTGCAGGGGCTCCACCCGACCTTCGCGGTGGCCCTCAACCTGTTCACGGTGATGGTGTTCGAGGTGTTTGCCGAGGCGGCGCCGGTGCCGACCCTCACCGCGGCCGCCCGTATCACCGCCTGCATCGACGACCTCCGGCAGGCGACCCTGGCGCTCCAGGAGATCGCCAAGGACTCCGGAGCCCGGCGGCAGTCCATGGCGGCTCCGGCCCTGCAGGCCGTCGGTCCGCTGAAGGAGATCATCACCGCTCTCGAGAACGCCCGCGATACGGCGCCCGGCACCGGGATCGGCAGCCGCCCCCTGCACGGCTGAAGCGGCGCCCGCCCATGGCGGGGGTTCTCGTTTTTCGCCCCACTTGCGCTATACTTACGCCCATGGAGGACGTGGCTCTCAAGGGGCGTGGGGCGATCGGCAATCCGCTGAACCGGTTCGAGACCCTGGTGATCGAGCGGGACGAGGAGGTCCCGGCGCCCGAGCGGGTCGAGACGGAGCTGCTGCGCGACACCTCGCGGTCGGTGATCGCGTACAACGACAGCCCTGACGTCGGTTTCAACGCGTCCGTGAACCCGTACCGGGGGTGCGAGCACGGCTGCGTCTATTGCTACGCCCGCCCGTTCCATGAGTACCTGGGCTTCTCGGCCGGGCTCGACTTCGAGAGCCGCATCCTGGTCAAGGAGGACGCCCCCGAGCTGCTCCGCAAGGAGCTCTCGGCCGCGAAATGGACGCCGCAAACGCTGGCGATGAGCGGCGTCACCGACTGCTACCAGCCGGCCGAGCGCCGCCTGGAGATCACCCGCCGGTGCTTGCAGGTACTCGCCGAGTTCCGCAATCCGGTCGCCGTCATCACCAAGAACGAGCTGGTGACCCGGGACATCGATGTCCTCCAGGAGCTGGCCGCGCACCAGGCCGCGGTGGTGGTGCTGTCGATCACCACGCTCGACCCCGAGGTGGCGCGCAGGATGGAGCCGCGCGCCTCGCATCCTCGCGACCGGCTGAAGGCGATCGAGCGCCTGGCTGCCGCCGGCATCCCGGTGGGGGTCAACGTCGCGCCGGTCGTCCCCGCGATCACCGACCACGAGATGCCGAAGATCCTCGAGGCGGCGGCGAACGCCGGCGCGACCCGGGCCGGCTACACCGTGATGCGCCTGCCCGGCGCGGTCGCCGGCCTCTTCGAGAAGTGGCTGGAGGAGCATTTTCCCGACCGCAAGGACAAGGTGCTCAACCGCGTCCGCGAGCTGCGCGGCGGCCAGCTCTACGACGCCCGCTTCGGCAGCCGGATGAAGGGGGAAGGGCTGTTCGCGGAGCAGATCCGGGTCACCTTCCAGACCTTCAAGCGGCGGTACGGGCTCGATCAGCCCTTTCCCGAGCTCTCCACCGCCGCCTTCCGGGTGCCGGGCAAGGTGGAGCAACTCGGGCTGTTCGGCTGATTCGTTCGGCTACTTCAGGGCCGGTGACAGCACGTGCCCCTCACAGCCGCTGGGCTGAAGGATGCCCAACAGGTCCGACAGGGTGGGCGCGATGTCGAGCGTCGAGACGCGCTGCGTGTAGCGCCCCGGCTTGATCCCGGCGCCGGCGAGCAGGATCGGCACCGTGGTGTCATAGGCGTACGTCGTGCCGTGCGTGGTGCCGGTCGAAACCGGCCCGCTCGAATAGCCCGGAACGGTGTAGGGATCGAGCACGATCACCACGTCGCCGCTCACCTTGGGGTGGAAGCCGAGCGTCACTCGCCGGCCGATGTCGGTGTCCGGCATCCGGCCTTCCACAATCTGCTCGCGGGTATAGGCGGCGTAGATGCCGGGCTGGCGTCGTAGGGCCTCGGCCGCGATCGCCTCGGCCTTCGCCGGCTCGGCACCCTTCTTTCGCAGCGCGTCCAGGTTGAGATAGACGTTGAACTCCGAGATCGTCGTCAGCCAGTCGCCCGGCCCGAACGCCGCCTCGAGCGCAGCCTTGACCGCGCTTTCGAGCGCCTTCTCCTGATAGGCCGTGGCGGTGGCGAAGCCCGACTTCTTCATCTCCTCGACCATCGGCGCCACGCCGTGGTCGGCGGTGACCACGATCGTGACGTTCGCCAGCCCGCCGGGCACGGCCTTCCCCAGGAAGCGGAAGAACCGGCTGAGCTGGCGGTCCGTCTGCACCGCGGCGTCGAGCACCTCGGCGCTGTCGGGGCCGAAGGAGTGGCCGATGTAGTCGTTGGTCGAGAGGTTGATCGCCAGCAGGTCGGGGATGGCGTCCTGCCCCAGGCCCTCGCGGCGGATCAGCTCCTCGGCCGAGTCGAGCACGTAGGCATTGCCGTAGGGCGTGCTCTCGAATGCGGCGTAGAACGCCTTGCCGGGCTTGGTCAGGCCGCCGGTGATGGGATGCGGGAATCGATTTCCCAGGCCGGGGCGAGGGGAGGCGAACTCGTTGCCGGGCGTCCAGAGGCGCTTCAGCGCGGCCGGCGGCACGGACAGGTCCCAGGTCTTGCCGAAGAAGGGGTCGATCTTTTTGGCGGCGTTCCAGTCCGTGACCCACCGTGGCAGCGCGCCGTCCTTGAAGTAGAAGCGGCTGGAGATCCAGGCGGCGGTCTCGTCGTCGAACCAGAGCACGCCGTCCGCCAAGTGCCCCGCCATCAGCACTCCGGCGCGATCCTTGAACGCCAGCCCCCAGACCTTCGCCTGACCGCCGGTCGCCATCTTCAGCTCGTCGCCTACCGTGCTGACCCGCAGGGTGGCGGGCGAGACCCCGCGCTTGCCGTCCGGATCGGCGGCGCCCACCAGCGGGCTCTTGGGGTCCTGCACGCAGTAGCGCTCCGCGTTCCAATCGCGGTCGAACCACTCGTTGCCGACGATGCCGGTCTTGTACGGCGGCGCGCCGGTCAGGTGGATCGAATGGCCGGGGCCGGTGAACAGCGGGTAATGATCGTGATGGGCGTCGGTGTGGTAGGCCCCGCGCTCCATCAGCCAGCGAAACCCTCCCACTCCCTGGGCGCTCTCGGCCGGCAGGTAGAGGTCGGCGAAGCGCGACAGGTAGTCGGCGCGGAACTGATCGATCGAGATCAGCACCACCAGCCGCGGTTTCGCTGGCGCCGCGATGGCGGCGGAGGCGACGGTGAGCGCAAGGAGGAGGTAGAGGATCCTGAGCGCTGCCGGACGGAGCCTGCGAGTCATGGACGAGCCCTCCTGAAAAGCTGCGAAACGGCGGAAGGCTAGCATGGGAGGCATTGTCGCGCCGCCCCCGCCCGGGCATCAATGCCCGGGCTACGCCGGAAACGAAAAGCCGGGTGAACCCGGCTCCCGGGCCAGAAGCTTTCTTCAGAGCCGGCTTCAGCCGGCTTTTTGGTTGAGATGTAGCCCGGGCATTCATGCCCGGGCGGCACGCTCACCCCTCCCGCCGCACCCGGAACGCCGCCAGGGCCTGCGGCTTCTCGTCCTTGGGGAGGGCGTCGGCCATGCGGCGGATCGCCTTCT
>DASWQX010001128.1:0-7827 GCA_036403495.1 Thermoanaerobaculia bacterium | reverse complement strand
TGATCGAAGAATGAAAAAAGAGAAATCCACCGGTGGCGGCGGCGTGCTCGTCCTGGTGGACGTAGGCAACACCAATACGGTCTTCGGCATCTACCGGGGGGACGAGCTGGTCGAGAGCTTCCGCCTCTCGACGGACACCGAGCGCACGGCGGACGAGTACGGCGCGCTCCTGCTCCCCCTGTTCGGAATGTGCGGGATCGATCCCGCCGGCGCCGAGGCGGTGGTGATCTCCTCCGTGGTGCCGCCGCTCCACCTGACGCTCGACCGGCTGGCCCGCCGCTACTTTGGCAAGAAGCCGCTGTTCATCGAGCCCGGCGTGCGCACCGGCATGCCGATCCGCTACGACAACCCGACTGAAGTAGGAGCGGACCGCATCGTCAACGCGGTGGCGGCGCGCGAGCGCTACGGCTCGCCGGTGATCGTGGTCGACTTCGGCACCGCCACCACCTTCGACGTGGTCAACGCGGCGGGGGAGTACATGGGGGGGATCATCACGCCGGGGATCGGCATCTCGGCGGAAGCCCTGTTCGCGCACGCCTCGCGCCTCTACCGGGTGGACGTCCGCAAGCCCACCGAGCTGGTCGGCCGCAACACCGCCGCCGCCATGCAGGCCGGCATCTACTACGGCTACATCGGCCTCGTCGACGGCATCCTCGAGCGCCTGCTGGCCGAGATCCCCAACGTCAAGGGGATCGTCGCCACCGGCGGCCAGGCGCCGCTGATCGCCGGCGGCTCGAAGTACATCCGCGAGGTCGACCCCGACCTGACGCTGACCGGCCTCAAGCTGATCTACGAGAGGAACCGGTAGGCGATCCCGGGGAGAGCACTCGTCCTCGTCCGTGATCGTCCTTGCCCTCCTTTGCGTCCTTGCTCCGGACGGTCCTCCCGGAGACTCGCTTCGACCTCGTCCCTGGAGAGGCGTTCAAGCAGGCAATTGACAAAATATAAATAATTTTGTATATATCTAACATTAACGTCCGACCTAGACTAGGAGGACAGCCAATGAAAAGAGAGCATCTACTGTGGTTCGTCGCCGGTTGCGTGGTCCTCGTCCTGAGCACCGTACCGGCCCAGGCACAGACCTCGAGCTTCCAGGGCTCCACGCTCGGCTTCTCCAAGAACGGAGACTACAGGGACAACGGCTCGACCTGTCCCGGTGGTACCTCGCCGACGGCGTATCTATGGACCTTCGTTGAGGATGGGGCGACTCAAACCGGGAATCCGGTCACTCACAAGTGGGTCGCGAGCTTCTGCGGCTTCACCGTAAAGCTCAAGATCACCTGCTCCGGTGGCGGTACTGCGACCGCAACCCGGCCTGTATGCTTCTCCTGCGGCGTCCCCGGCTGCATCAATCCGGACGTCGGCTACAACTGACCCGAGCCCCTCTCCCGCTCCGGCCGGGGCGGGAGGGTTTTCGCGGACCCGAAGCTCTTTTTAAAATAGGCTCCACCCTCAGTCATGACGCCTCGGGCTCGGAACGCTCTCGTCATCGCCCTTTGTGCGATTCTCCTTTCTATCGGCGGAGCCATCATCGCGGTGCGGATGATCTTCACTGGTTCCGAGCCGAAGGAAGCAACAGATCCCGGAGAGTATGGAGCCGTGCTGAAGGAGTGGGCGGCCTCGAATCTGGTGAGCCAGTTTCCCCGGACGATTCCGCCCCAGGCGAGGAATGTCCGTCTCTCTGCGTTTCCCGGCTTTCTGCAGGGCGGAGCGCACATTCAGCTTCGCATGCGATTGCCGGCCGACGAGATCCGAGAGATCGAGGCCCGGTTGAGGCAAAGCACGAAATATCCCTATACAGGTAGCGGACCCGAGACGGCGTTCTATACAGCCGATCCCGGCCAGAGCCGCAAATTCTCAGAGCGCTACAAGCTGTATGTTCTCCAGGCGAATGAGCACCTGGGCACGACCGGCGAGTCCTGGGATCACGGCCGGTTCTCAGGCGACAGGATCAAGCTCAGCCCGGGCAAGCAGGAGAGATTCTGGAATCACGGCGACTCTTCGGGTGTCGCCGTCGCGTCCGACGCAGGCGAGGTGGTCTACTGGGCCGAGTCGTGGTGAGCCCGGGATTCCTCCCCGCCGTTAGGGAACGACAGCAACATTACGCGATCCCATTCCGGCTCGACCGGCGTCAGAGCGGCGAGGAGCGCCAGGGCGATGCCGGCGGCGCCGGTGAGAAAGCCGGCCTCCTCCGACCAGCGGCCCGGACCGGAGGCGCCGGTTTCCGCGAGGCTGAACCCTCCCACGCCATGGCCCGGCCGCCGCTGATCGAGGGTGCGCTGGATCCAGAAGAGCGCCGCTTCCCGGAGCGCCTCGTCGCCGGTCGCCCGGAAAAGTCGATGGAAGGTGTGCGCGAGTCCCGCAGTGCCATGGCAGAGGCCGGCGTCCACCACGGAGACGTCGGTCTCCCCGCGCTTCGCCGCGCGGCGGGCCACGGCGAGGGCCTCTCGCTCCCAGTCCTCCCGGGCGAAGGCGCGTCCGGCCAGCCAGAGGACCATCGCGACGCCCGGATCGCCATAACACCAGGCCAGGCGCGTCGGCACCGGCTCGATCCCGGGGCCGGCGTAGCCGGGAAAGGTGCTGCCGCTGCTCGCCGGCAGACGGTGATCGAGGAGCCAGCGCACCGCGCCCTCGGCCAGGCGGCGGGACTCGCCGGTCGCCACGCCCCGACGGTGCGCCGCGGCCAGAAAGCCGATCGCTCCGGGGATGCCGTGCGAGACGCCCAGATTGAAGTAGCCGTTCGGATAGGACTCGCGGTGGGAGGCGGGCATGCTCTGGAGGGGGTTGAACCAGGATACCGTTCCCCCCTCCTCGGTGGCCTGAGCCGCCAGGAGCTCGATCACGCGCTCCGTCCCCCGGCGAGCCCCCTCGCCGGGCAGGCGCTCCAGGAAGTAGAGGCCGAAGCCGGCCAGCCCGGAGATCAGCTCGGCGGACCAGATGTCAGGGTACCGGGCCAGGCCTTGCAGGAGAGCGCTCTCCACCTCGGCGCCCGGATCCTCGTCCGCGTCGAAGATCCGGCCCTCCAGATGGCGGAGCACCCAGCCCACGCCGAGGAAACCGGAAAACAACGACGGCCCCTCTCGCTCGGCGGCGGTGGTCGCCAGCGCTTCCTGAAAGGTCTGCAGGCAGAGGTCGTCCAGCCCGCGCTCGGGAAACGCCAGATGAGCGTAGGCGAAGAACAGGGCGATCCCGGCCGCGCCGTTGGCGAGCGGCGAGAGCGCCGTCAGCTCCTCGCTCGTCGCCTCCGCCATCGACCGGGCGGAGAGATCCGCCAGGATCGCCTCGACGGCCTCGCATGCCGCCGCCGCCAGATCTCCGTACAGGAGCGGCTCGCGGGTTTCTGTCAGCTTGAGGGTCTCTGGAGGGCTCACGGGACCGTTCCTCTCGTTGAAAGGGCTCCGGCCGGCTCTGGAATGCCGGCCGGAGGTCCTACCGGTTTCCGGCTGAACCGTGCCTCAGCAGCAGGCGGAGGTCCCGTTGGCGGTGGTCGGCGCGCTGGCGCAACTCGGCCCGTAGCAAGAGGCGCAGGTATCCGTATTGTTGCTACAGACGAACCCGGTCTGGCCGCCGGCGATGCCGGACATCTCGAGCCCGTTGAGCTGACGGAGGGTTTCGCGGTTCAGGGCCAGCTTGTCGTTCATCTTCTTGCGCATGGTGAGCTCCTTCAAACGAGAGTTAATTCCCAGAGCGGCCACGAGGCCGTTTCTTGCGATGTCGAGGGAGGTGCCAAGAAAGTTTGTTGGTAACCCTCCAGAACGTCGCGATATTCAGGATAGGCTTGGCGCTCGTTTATTTCTTTCGGGTTCTTGCTTACTTCACTGGAGTGATCGGAGCCGTGCTCTCGCCAAGGGCGATCGGCGCCCCGTAGTACGATCCCGGCGTACGCCATGAGCTCCCCGATCGAAACCGTTGACTCGGATCACGCCTACTTCCAGGCCATCGAAGAGATCTTCGTGGAGCTGCGGGGAGCGCCGCTGCTGCTCTCGCCGGCGGACTGGCAGGTGGCGCGCCGTTGGCACCAGGAGGGGGTGCCGCTCGATCTGGTGCGGCAGACCCTCGAGGAGGTCTTCGCCCGCCGGACGGAGCGCAAGGCGAAGGGGAAGATCTCCAGCCTCCGCTACTGCGGGCCCGCCGTCGAGGCCGCGTGGGCGGACCTGCGCGAGCTGACCGCTCCCGGCCACCGCGTCGAGGCGCCCGACTTCGAGGTCGCTCCGCGCCTCGCCGCGCTCGCCGCCGCCCTGCCCACGGGCCTCCCTGGCCGAGAAGCCCTCGCCGAGCGTCTCAGCGCTCTCGCGGGGGAGCCCCAGGAGATCGAAGCGCACCTTTCGAATCTCGACCGCGAGATGCTCGACCGCGCCTGGGAAGGACTGGACGGCCCGGCGCGGTCCAAGATCGAGGCGGCGGTGGAGAAGACCCTGGCCTCTCTCGGAGGCCGTCTCCCCGCCGCGGAGCTGGAGAGCTCCCGCGAGCGGCTGGGCCGCCAGACCCTCCGCCGGCGTCTGGGCCTGCCGGTGCTGTCGCTGTTCTCGCCGGAGGCGGAGGTCTCCGGAAACTCTACCGCTCCGTGAGCTGCGCCGCGCGGGCGAAGGCGCCGTCGAAGTAGACGGGCTCGAGGCCCGAAGCCCAGTAGGCCAGGGCCGTGCGGTTGGGCTGGGTGGTCTCCTGGTGGGTACGCAGGAAGACCCCTTCGCCGTCCAGGGGATGGAACTCGATCCAGCCGATCCAGGTCCCGTCCCCTCTCTCCTGACCGTAGCTCCGGGGCACGTAGACCGTCCCCTCGCCGTCCTCGACCCGCGCCCTGTGCTCGTAGATCAGCTCTGGCATTTTTCACCCCCTAAGTGGTTGCCTCCAAAGGGTTTGTCAGCGGAGACCATTTTTTACGTCTTATTGGGGCATGAACCTCCGTAAGATCGCTCTCCCCAAGCCCGACCTGCGCAACAAGCCCATGCTCCTTCCGGCCGCGGCGTTCGCGGCCGGCACCCTGCTGGCATTTCAAGTCTCATACCTGTCCATCCCGTTGCTGGCGGCTCTGGCTCTCGCCGGACTGGCGCTCGGGCGGCGGAGCGGCATCTGCCTGGCCTTCATGGCCTGCGGCGGCATCGTCGCCACAGTACGTGTCGGGCTCCCCGGCGATCCGGCGGCGTCGTTCCGCCGGGATCATCCGGTGGAGGCGGTCGTCCAGGTCTCCGGCCACTGGATTCCGGACGACGCGGGGTGGTCGGCCCCGGCTCGCATCGCTCAACTGCGGCAGGGAGACCGGCTGACGGCGCCGCCGATCGAGGTGATCCTCCATCTGCCCGATCCCGAGGAGCCGCCGCCGGCTTTCGGGAGCACGTTGCGCGTCAAGGGGTACCTTGCGCGGTCGCCCGGCCTCGGCAACCGCCTGCCGGCACCCCCCGGCCCCTGGCGGCTGCGGATCAAGAGCCGCCAGTTGATGGAGATCGAGAGACCGCCGGGGCCTGTAGCCAGCCTTTCGAGCGCTCTCCGGCAGCGGGTGGAGGGCGCTTTCGCCGCCGCCGGGCCGGGGAGGGGGCAGGGGAAGGCGCTGGCGCGCGCCCTGGTGCTCGGGGATGTCTCGGAGCTCCCCCTGGCCTGGAAGCGGGGCCTGCGGATCACCGGCATCTATCACCTGATGTCGGTCTCCGGCGTCCATGTGGCGCTGGTGGCGGGGCTGGTCTGGCTGCTGGGCGGCTGGCTGCCCCGGCCCCTCCGTCTGCTGTCGATGCTGGCGTCGATCGTCCTCTACCTGCTGCTGGTCGGGCCGCTCCCCTCGCTCGTGCGGTCGGCGGTGATGGGCGGGCTCGCCGTGCTGGCGCTCCTGGCCGAGCGTCCCCCCGCCGCCGCCAACGCCCTCGGCTGGGCCGTCATCGTGCTGCTGGCCGATCAGCCCGACCTCGCGCTTTCCCCGGCGTTCCAGCTCACGGTGTCGGCGACGGCGGGGCTCCTGCTGCTGGCGCCGGCGCTGGCCCGCAGGTGGCAGGGCCGCTTCCTCCGCCCCCGGATCGCGGAGGGGATCGCGGCTAGCGTGGGAGCCCATCTGGCGACCTTCCCTTGGGCGATCCCCCGCTTCCACCTGCTGTCGCCGCTGGCACCGCTGCTCAACGTCCCAGCCGTGCCCTGGACGGGCCTGGCGCTGATCGCCTCGCTCCTCTGGACGGGGGTGGCTCTGGTGTCCCCCGCGCTGGCCGGCCACCTGCTGCCGGCGCTCGACGTCCTGGCCGCTCCGTTCTCCTGGCCGTCGAGGACTCCACCCGAGGTCTGGCTGCCCACGCCTCTGGCGCTCTCGCCGTCGTGGGCCTGGGGGATCGCCATCGGGATCACGGCCGTCCTGCTCCTCCTGCGCCCCCGGCGGGCCTTCGCGGTCCTGGGGATCGTCGGGATCGCCGCGGCCCTCGGTTGCGCCGGCCAAAGGTGGTGGGAGAGAGGGACGCTCGATCCCGAGCTGGCGATGATCGACGTCGGCCAGGGCGATTCGATCCTGCTGCGCGACGGCGACCGCGCGATCCTGATCGACGGCGGCGGATCGCGAGGGGGCGACATCGGCGGCCGGGCGCTCCTGCCGGCGCTGCTGGCAGAGGGCGTGGACCGGCTGGATGCCCTGGTGATGACCCACCCCGATAACGATACCTGCGTTGGGTTTTTGCCACCTGAAGCTTTCGGTACCTAAGCCCTTGCCGCCGGAGTACCCGCGGGAGGTCAAGACCCTCGGAGACCATCTCCGGACATGCAGGCTTCAGCGTGGACTGTTGCAGAAGGATGTGGCGTCCCTCCTTTGCGTCAACGTCAATACCCTGGTCGGTTGGGAGATCGGGAGGAAAGAGCCGAAGGTCTCATACATTCCGGCGATCTTGGAGTTCATAGGGTACGACCCCTTCCCAGAGATACAGAACCTCGGAGAGCGGCTCCGTGCCGAGCGGCGCCGTAGGGGACTCACGCAGCATCAGCTCGCCAACCTCCTAGGCACTAGGCAGGCCGTGGTGTCTCTCCTGGAGATAGGGGGAGAGGTCAGGGATGAGCGGGTGTTGGCTGTGGTGTTTAGGTTTGTGGAGGGGGAGGAGAACGACAGCACCTCCAGTGCTGCCCCCTGAATCTGCTTAGCGGTGGCTCATTGAAGCCGCCGCTTCTTTATCTAGGCTAAGTGCAGGGCATTTCATAGGTTACGGGCGTACAGTTGGACAGGAATCCGTCTCTGACGTAGAGTAGGACCTCTAGGAGAGGTTGAGATGCCGAGAGTCGCGACACGTACTGTCGAGGAAGAAATTCTCAAAGGAGTTCGGGAACTCAGGCAAGAATGCAATGGAGGCGGCATTCCTTTACCGCCGGTGGCAGAGACCCGCTCTCGGATCGGCCTATCTCAGGTAGAGTTCGCGCGGTTGCTGGGTGTCTCGGTCCGCACATTACAGGAATGGGAACAAGGTCGCCGTGCTCCGTCCGGCCCTGCTCGTATGCTCCTAATGATCGCGCATAAGAATCCGCACGCCCTTTTGGAATTTCTGATTTAGGTGGCATCCAATGAGAAGTTTGTGGGCTAGAAAACGTAGACCTGATGAAGATGAGAAAGGAGGGGTCTTTACGGACCATGTCCGTGCTCTAGTTACAGGACCGCGCATTGAGCCTTGGCAAGTTGAAAAGGTATGGAGTGCCTTACGCATGGCCCTGCGCTCCGAACTTCGGAGACGCGGCCTGTGGGAGAGTTCGCCTGCCTATTTAGGTATCTACGGTTGGGAAGAGTGGGAGCCTAATGGAGTACATGAGGATCAGAGTGGCTTAGAAGAACTTCTGGCGGAGTGCTACTCGTATATATTTGTTCTACGTCTAAGGGGCCTT
>DASWQX010001127.1:0-6303 GCA_036403495.1 Thermoanaerobaculia bacterium | reverse complement strand
CGCGGCGGAATTTGGATTGATGCCCGATGGGGCGCTGGAAGTGATCAACGAGGCCGCGTTCGAGCGTTGCGGCGTCCCTCTGCTCGAAGGGGATGAGACAATCGAGGTCGACGGCCAGATTCTCGAGGAGATGTTGGTATGAAGGAATCCCAGCCCGGGATCGCGGCGCAGAAGGCGATTCGCCCCCGCGACCGCGACTCGATCCTCCAATCGCTGCGAGCGGGCGTGGTGCCGCGCCGGGGACAGCAGTTCGTCCAGGTCGGCCGCTCGGAGGAGGTGCGGGCGCTGCTGCGGGATCTCGACCGGATCGCCGATGGCGGTTCGGCGATCCGCTTCGTCATCGGCGAGTTCGGCTCCGGCAAGACGTTCTTCCTTTTCCTGATCCGTTCGATCGCCCTGGAGAAGGGCCTGGTGACCGTTCACGCCGACCTGACGCCCGATCGACGCCTGCAGGCTTCGGGTGGGCAGGCCCGATCGCTCTACACCGAGCTGATGGCGAACCTGGCGACCCGCACCAAGCCGGACGGCGGCGCGGTGGCGAGCGTCGTCGAGCGGTTCGTCACCTCGGCGCTGCAAGAGGCGCGGGAGAAGGGAACCGCGGTCGACGCGATCCTCCAGGACAGGCTGGCCAGCCTGTCGGAAATGACCGGTGGATATGATTTCGCCGAGGTCGTCGCCGCCTACTGGCGGGGGCACGACCAGGGAAACGATCAGCTCAAGTCCGACGCGGTGCGCTGGCTGCGCGGCGAGTTCTCGACGCGGACCGACGCGCGCAGGGCCTTGGGGGTGCGCACAATCGTCGACGACGACAACCTTTATGATCAGATCAAGCTGTTTTCCCGCTTTACCCGGCTCGCCGGCTACGGCGGTCTGCTGGTCTGCCTGGACGAGCTGGTAAACCTTTACAAGCTCGCCAACACCCAGGCGCGGAGCGGCAACTACGAACAGATCCTGCGGATCCTGAACGACAGCCTGCAAGGCACGAGCGTGGGGCTCGGGTTCCTGCTGGGAGGCACGCCCGAGATTCTCATGGACACTCGCCGCGGACTCTACAGCTATGTGGCGTTGCGTTCCCGGCTGGCTCAGAACCGTTTCGCGACCGAGGGACGGAAGGATTTCACCGGTCCGGTGCTCCACCTGGCGAACCTGAGCCCCGAGGAGCTCTTCGTCCTGCTTCGCAACCTCCGGCATGTCCACGCCTCCGGCGAGCTCGATAAGTACCTCCTGCCGGACGAAGCGCTGGTCGCGTTCATGGAGCACTGCTCGAAGCGGGTGGGGGAGGCCTACTTCCGGACACCGCGCAGCACCATCCGTGCCTTTCTGGAGCTCCTCGCCGTGCTCGAGCAGAACCCCGGCGCCGCCTGGAGGGATCTGCTAGGCGGCGTCGAGCTGACGACGGAATCGAATCCCGACCTCGAGCCGGTGCCGGAAGCCGCGATCGAGCCGATCTCCGAACCGGCTTCCGAGCCGGCGGCTCCGCCGCAGCCTGCTCCTGCCGTGCTCTCTCCCCGAACGGACGAGGACGACGAGCTGGCTTCCTTCCGGCTTTAGCCATGGCGGAGACCTCCGCCGCGTTCCATCTCCTGCATCCGAAGGTGCAGCGGTGGCTCTGGCGCCAGGGCTGGGAGGCGTTGCGGGACCTCCAGGAGGCCTCCATCCCGATTCTCCTCGGAGGCGAGGAGGACGCCGTCATCGCCGCGTCCACGGCCTCCGGGAAAACCGAGGCCGCGTTCCTGCCGATCCTCACGAAGCTGGCGGACGACTCCGGCGGCAGCGTGCGGGCGCTCTATCTGAGCCCCCTCAAGGCGCTGATCAACGATCAGTTCGATCGTCTGGATCAGCTCTGTGAGGAGCTCGACGTTCCGGTGGCCCGGTGGCACGGGGACGTGCCCGCCGCGCAAAAGAAAAAGCTCCTCGGGCAACCCGCGGGAGTGCTGATCATTACTCCGGAGTCCCTGGAGGCCCTGTTCGTGCTGCAAGGGCCGAAAATGCGCCCGCTATTCGAGCGGCTCGCCTACGTCGTGATCGACGAGCTCCATGCCTTTATCGGCTCGGAGCGCGGGCAGCAACTCCAATCGCTCCTCCAGCGGGTCGAGCTGGCTGTTCGCCGCCGGGTGCCCCGAATCGGTCTCTCGGCAACGCTCGGCGATCTCTCCCTGGCTTGCGAGTTCCTCCGGCCCGGGAGAGGGGAGGCCGTGCGCCGCATCCTCTCGCCGGGGATCGGTCAGGAGCTGAAGGTGCAGGTGCGCGGATACCGCGCGGTTCCTCCGCAGCTCTCGCCGGCTCAGCTCAAAGCTCTGGAAGCCGCCGGCCGGGAGGCGTCCCTGGAGGAGACTGTCGACGGGGACGCCCTGGAGATCAGCCTTCACCTGTTCGCCAAGCTGCGCGGCGGTCATCACCTGATCTTCGCGAATTCGCGGACGGCTGTGGAGCTGTACGCGGACCTGCTGCGCCGGCATTGCGAGGTGCATGGGATTCCCAACGAGTTCTGGCCCCATCACGGCAGCCTCTCCCGGGATCTGCGCGAGGAGACGGAGGCGGCGATCAAGGACCGCGCGCGGCCGGCCAGCGCGGTCTGTACGACGACATTGGAGCTGGGGATCGACATCGGCGCCATCGAGAGCGTGGCTCAGATCGGGGCACCCCCTTCGGTTGCCAGCCTCCGGCAGCGGCTCGGGCGCTCGGGGCGTCAAGGAGGGGCCGCGGTGCTACGCGCCTACCTTCAGGAAGATGAGATCGACGAGCGCACTCCACCCTCGCGCCGGCTGCGCTCGCAGCTCGTCCAGGCGACCGCCGCGGTCCAGCTCCTGATCGCTGGATGGTGCGAGCCGCCGGAGGCGGGGGCTCTCCACCTGTCGACCCTCGTGCAGCAGGTCCTCTCCGCGATCGCGCAGCACGGAGGTGCCCGGGCCGATCAGCTCTGGCCGGCGCTCTGCCGCGAAGGCGCCTTCCGCGCGGTCGATTCGGCGCTTTTCTCCGAGCTTCTGCGCAGCCTGGGGAGCCATGAGCTGATCCGTCAGTTGCACACGGGAGAGATCGTGCTGGATCTCGCCGGCGAGCGGTTGGTCAACCATTATGGTTTCTACGCGGCCTTTCAGACCGCAGAGGAGTACCGGCTGACGAGCGGTGGGCGGACTCTGGGGACGCTGCCGATCTCGTATCCACTGTTTCCGGGCCTTTACCTCATCTTTGGCGGCCGCCGGTGGATCGTCCTCGAGGTGGATCCTGAACGCAAGATGGTGGATCTGCAGCCGGCGCAAGGGGGGCGGCTTCCAGGCTTCGAAGGCGGTCGCGGAGCGCCGGTCCACGAGCGGGTCCGGGAGGAGATGCTGGCGATCTACCGGTCCAGCGCGATCCCGCTCTTCCTCGACGCGCAGGCGAGGGATCTGCTGGCCGAGGGGCGCGCTCACTTTGCGCGTCTTGGACTGGGAGAGCACCGGTTGCTCGCGGATGCCGCCGGCTCGGCCCTCTTTTGCTGGCGCGGGGACCGGGTGCTCGACACGCTGGTCGTCTGGCTGAGCGCCCGCGGCCTCAAAGTGGCGCAGGACGGAGCGGCGATCCTGTTTCCCAACGCCGGCCCCTCCGAGGTCCGCCGGGAGCTGGCGGCGCTCGCCGCCGCGGAGCCCCCGGGCGCTCGTGATCTCGCGGAGTCCGTCGTCAACAAACAGACGGAGAAGTTCCATCCCTACCTGTCGGAGCCTCTCCTGGCGTTGGACTACGCGAGCAGCCGCCTCGACGTGGAAGGGGCCTGGGGGGTGGCGCGAGACATCGCGGAGGCTGGGTGAGTTCAGGGCGTTAGGTTTTGACGCCGACTACGACTGGCGAGATAGTTCCTGTTCGGTGATCCTTCTTGCGGCCAGGGCCGCGGGCGACGACGCGAAGGGCGTGGAAATCGTACTCAGGCCTGAGGTCGTCTTCGAGATCCGCTTTAGATTTAGACTTCACAGGGCCATTATAGAGCCAGCGAGCGCGACATCGCGGTGCTGGCTCCTCCCATCACTTCCGCGCCGTCACGATCGACCCCGCCTGCAGCGCCGTCCCTTCCGAGCCGAGGATTCGCCGCATGGGAGTCGCTCTCTTTCCGTCCGGATCGAAGCGAGCTCCGGACTTGACGAGCGCTACTACGGCGCAGGGGCGCCCAGGGTTGCGGGCCGACTCATCAGGAGAAGATCTGGCGGAGTGCCGTCCTTGCCTCTTCGAGAATTCGAGAGGAAATCCACAGTGAGGATCGTGAGAGGGCTTCCAGCGATCTCTCGGTTTCTGTTCGCAGGAAGTGCCCAGTGGCCGCTCCCCACAAGATGACCCCCACCGAGCCGTGGACCTCCAATCCCTGCTGCTGCGCAACCAGGCGGGCGGCGGCGTCATCGGTCAAGAACCAATCTGCCTTGACCTGGAGCGCCAAAGCTAAAGCCTGGGCTTCCCCTGGATCCAACAGGCCAGCTCGAATCCAGTGCAGGGAAACTTTGGCGGAGGAGACATCGAGCGCGGCGAGATTTACCCAAGTGGGCTTCTCCTCACGCCAGAATGGATCGAGCCCGACGAGCTCGGAATAGACCGTCGGAGGAATAGTCACAGACCCCGCAGTGTGTAGGAGGTCCAGCGAATCCGCTTCCCGAAGGTGGAGGAGAGGGCCTGTATCGCAGACAATCCTCTTCAACGTTTCGCATCCTTGAGGCTCAGCGCCCAAAGGATATCGTCCCGTTGAAATTGCTCCTGAAGCTCGAAGCGGTGGCCATGCACGAACTCTGCTAGGGCGAGGCGGGTGATCTCTGCTTCATTGGCGAACCACCCCGCCTGGACCAGTCCCTCAATCTCCTTGGCAAGCTGGTCCGGGACCTCGATCTTGAAAGTTTTCACGTTGATCTCCTGACCGTGCGATCTTAGCAAAAGAGGTCGAGGAAGCTTGCGCAGGCCTGCTCACCCGAAAAACCCCAGGATCTCCCGCGTCACCCGCTCCGGCTCCTCGTGCTGGATCCAGTGGCTCGCCTCGTCCACGAAGACGAGGCGGCCGTCGTCGCAGAGGTCGATGCTGGGCGCGGCCATCTCGCTGCCGAGGAAGCGGTCCTGCTTTCCCCAGAGGAGCAGGGTGGGCACGGTGACGCGGGGGGAGGCGGGAGGCTCGGGCTGGGCGCGGAGGGCGGCGCGGTAGTAGCTCAGCATGCCGCGGACCGCGCCCGGCTGCGACCAGGCCTCGCGGTAGAGGGCGAGGTCGGCGTCGGTGAAGGTGCCCGGACGGCTGGAGCTCCGGAGAGTCGCCACGCCGCGGGCGAAATCGTGTTTCCGAAAAGCTCGCTCGGGGAGCCAGGGGAGCTGGAAGAAGAGCATGTAGGAGCTCTTCTTCCGCTGTACGGGGTCCTTGCGGACGGCCCGCTGCATCACCCGCGGATGGGGGATGTTGAGCAGGACCAGCTTCTCGATCCGCTCCGGATGCTTGATCCCCAGCCACCAGGCGACCGCGCCCCCCCAGTCGTGTCCCACCACGTAGGCCTTGGCGGTCCCGGCCTCGTCGATCAGCCCCACGATGTCGGCGGCCAGGGTGTCGAGGTTATAGGCGGAGACGTTCTTCGGCTTGTCGCTGAGGTTGTACCCCCGCAGGTCGGGGACGAGGACGTTGAAGCCGGCGGCGGCCAGGGGCGCGATCTGGCGGTGCCAGCCGTACCAGAGCTCCGGGAAGCCGTGGAGCAGGATCAGCAGCGGCCCCCCCTCCGCGCCATCCTCCACCGCGTGCAGGTGGATGCCGTTGGTGGCGATCGTGCGATGGTGGGCCGTCAGGTCGGTGTGCATCGTGCCGTCATCCCTTTCCCGCGGCGACCGGCGGCAGGGAAACCAGCAGCACGCGGTCCCAGGCGGCCTCGACGTCCGAAATGGCTCCGATCAGGGCGAGGCCCACTCCGGCGGCACCTTCGAGGAAGCCGGCGTCCGCCCGCCAGCCCGGCTGGCCGTCCACCCCAGGATCGAAGGCGCGGAAGCCGGCGACCCCCTCGCCGGGAGTCTGGAAGTCGAACGTCCGCTCGAACCAGAAGCGGGCCGCCTGGGCGAGAACCTCGTCGCCGGTCATCTGGTACATCCGGTTGAAGAGGTGGCCGAGGCCGGCCGCGCCATGGCAGATGCCGGCGTCGCGGACGTAGGTGGTCGAGCCTTCCGTGCGGGCGGCGGCGGAGTGGGCGATGTCGAGCGCCTGGCGCTCCCACTCCGGATCGCCGACCGCGCGGGCGGCGACGAGGAGCGTGGCGGCGACCCCGGGGTCGCCGTAGCACCAGGCGAGCCGCGTCGGCGAGGAGGGCTGGCCGGGATAGAAGCTGC
>DASWQX010001126.1:0-4595 GCA_036403495.1 Thermoanaerobaculia bacterium | reverse complement strand
CGGCAGCAGCAGCCCGCAGAGCAGGACTCCCACCACGCAGAGCACGCCGCCAGAGACGATAGAAACCTTTACATTGAAGGCCGCCGCGATCATCCCCGCCTCGACGTTGCCGAGCAGCGGGCCACTCATGTAGCTGACCATCTCGATCCCCGCCAGCCGGCCGCGGAAAGAGTCGGGGATGGTCTGGTTCCAGAGGGTCATACGGAAGAGGCCGCTGACGCAATCGGCGGCGCCGGCGCAGGCCAGGAAGAGGAGGGCCGGCACCAGCCCCCCCGCGAGGCCGAAGCCGACGATCGCCAGCCCCCAGACGGTGGCCGCCGCCATCACCGCCAGGCCGTGGCGATGCACGCGGGCCGTCCAGCGGCTGGTCAGGCTGGCGGCCAGCGCGCCGCAGGCGGGCGCCGCGGTGAGCAGGCCGAGGGCGTGCGGCCCCCCTCGCGTCGCCGCGATGGCGGGAAAGAGGGCCAGCGGCATGCCGAAGACCATGGCCACGAAGTCCACGACGTAGGTGCCCATCAGTTCCTGCCGGCTCCGGGCGTAGCGGAACCCCTCGAGCACGCTGCGCAGGGTCGGTCCCTCGTCGGATTCGGACTTCGGCACCCGCACCTCGCGGATCGTCCGGATCGCCGCCAGCGAGAAGACGAAGGTCGCGACATCGAAGAGGTAGGTGGACGCCAGGCCGGTCGACGCGATCAGCGCGCCCCCCAGCGCCGGACCGGCGATCATGCCGACGCTGCCGCGCAGGGTGGCGAGGGAAGACAGGGCCGGCATCTCGTCGGCGTCCACGAGCCGCGGCGTCAGCGCTTCCAGCGAGGGGCGCTGCAGGCCGTTGAGGGCGGACATGAAGGCGGCGATCGTATAGAGCGTCCACACCGGCGGCCGGCCGGAGAGCGCCGCGAGGGCCAGCGCGCCGCTCCCGCACGCCAGGCCGAGCTCGGTCCACAGCACCATCCGCCGGCGGTCCACGAAGTCGGCCAGGGCGCCGCCCACGAACGCCGTCGCCAGCAGCGGCACCAGCTCGGCCGCGCCGAGCAGCCCCACCTTGAGCGAGGAGCCGGTGAGCTGGAACATCTGGTACGGCAGGGCCACGTAAGTGACCATGCTGCCCAGGAACGAGACGAATTGAGCGGCGTACAGCCACCGGAAGTCGCGGTGGCGGCGGAGCGGTCCGAGGTCCATGATGGCGGGCACGATAGCACCCGCGCGCGGAGCCCGGAGCGTCCGCGGACGCTCCGGGATGGAAAGGTTTTCCGGCTTCGGCGTTACGGTAGCTGTCCGCTATAGCAGGTGCACGCCGATCCGCCGTCCTGAGCGCAGAAGTTCCCGTAGAGGTTGTAGCAGCGCTTCCCCGTCCGGCAGAGCGCGCCGAGCGTCTGCCCCGCGCACCAGACGTCGCTGCACGCGCCGCAGACCGAGGTCTTCTGCTCGAACGGCGGCACGACCTGATTGCCGGTGGGAAGCACGACCTTCGAGGCGTTCGCGGGGCAGAGGGGAGATGGCACCACGGGCGAGTCGGCCGCCACCGCGGCAGGGGCCACCGGGGCCGCGGGCACGTCGGACGCCGGCGCCGTCGCGGCAACCGCGAGCGATCCGGTCAGCAGCAGCGAGCCGAGGAACAGCAGTGTGGAGCGAAGCTTCATTCCGGTCTCCTTTGGGATGGGAGGCGTCTGGCTCCTCCTATCAACCAAGGTGCTCAACCGCTGAAAACCGAGCCTGACCGAGTCTTCTCCTCCACCTCGCGGACGAACGCCGCGGGATCTTCGACCTCGATCACCAGCTCGTCGTAGGTCTCGTGATCGAGCGAGAGGACCACCGCCTCCTGCGGATGGTGGATGTCCCAGAACACCCGCTTGCCGTCCTGATAGAAGGTGCCGGCGGTGATGACGCCCGGGATGGACGTCCCCGGCACCTTCAATCCGTGCCACCACCTCTTCACGATCTCGCCGTCGAGGCGGACGCCCGTGATGTTCCGCAGTGAAATGCTGAGCTGGCTCTTGAGTGCCCACACCTTGTCCATCCCCTCGACGGTCAGGTGCAGAGTGTCGCCGGTAATCTCGTGGTGGACCATGATGACCTTCCCCCTTTTTTGAGACATCAGAGTGATATCATTCTGATGTCCGATACGCAAGCGGGGAGGGAAGGTTTCAGGGGCGCCTCGCAGGGCGACTCCCGGGGCCGTCTTCGGACTTGAGACCGGCTCCGGGCGCGGTGTCGCCCTTCGCCGCCGTCACGGTGCTTCGAAGCCTGGCTCCTTCAGCAGGTCTCCATCAAAGGTGGCTACGGCCTCACATCCATGAGCTCGCGCGTGCTCCCGGCCCCCCTACGGATGGCTTCTTCCATATCCTTTAAAGTCACTCCTCGAACGGAAGGCTTGAGGGCACCGCGAAGCGACATGACGTCCAGGCTCTCGGAAAACATCTCCACCACCCCACCCTCCCTCACCTGGAAAGAAACCCGGTGGCCCTTCTCCAAGCCGAGCGCCTCTCGGATTTCCTTGGGGATCGTGATCTGCCCCTTGCTGGTCATGGTTACGGCTGCCATCCTTGCTCTCCCTTCGACTCCTTACCTCAAGACCAAGGTAAGGAATCTTCCGGAGAGCGTCAAGGGGTGACGAGGCGCCCGCCGTCGGCGCCGACGCGGCGCCGACGCCTAGAGGTCTCCAGCGGCCCCGGGGCGCCGCGACCGGCGAGATCCGAGGCCGTCTCCGGAGTTGGTCAGTCGCAGGTGCAAAGGGAAGCGTCGACGGAGGTGCACGCATAGCAATTGGAGGCTCCCGTGCATGCGAGGGTCGTGCATTTGGCCGAGGCCCCTGCAACCTCGGACATCCGAGTCGTCTCCAAGTTACGCAGGGTCTCCCGGCTCAGTTGAAGCTTTTTCGAATGCAGGCTCTTTTTCATGGTCTTTTCTCCTGGAAGGGCGGGTGGTCGAGGTGTGAAGACGCGCTGTATCTTACTCTGACCGCGCAGATTGGGGGCGGCATGCTCAACCCTCTCCGTCAGGAAGATCTTCAGGACTGATTGGAGATCGACGGCTTCAGGTTGGGAAATGAAGCAAACTTGCCTCGCCCCCAGTCGACATGGTCGATAGAGTCATGAGTCGCCCAGAATTCCCGCTCCTCGTCCTCCGTCTTAAATCTCGGGATCGGCTTCAAATTCTTCTTGTCTGGCACGTTCGTACTCCTTCCGTTCCCGTGGGATCATATCCCGCGCCGAAATGACTCGAATCCTCTCCTCGCGAAGAGTGTAGCCTCCCCCGATACCGACGCGCATCCTGGGGAGGCCGGCAAACGCTCGGAAGGGCCGGGCAGGCTTCGCGAAATTGCCGGCGAGACGCCGAATATGCACGGCGGACCGTGAAATATGCACGGCGGACGTCTCGCCGGGCCCGGCGGGACGACTGAAATGGCCGGCGAGGTCTTCGCCGGGACCGGCGGGTCGACTGGAATCCCCGGCGAGCCTCTCGCCGGGGCCGGCGGGTCGATTGAAATTGCCGGCGGACGCTTCGCCGGGGCCGGCGGATGACCTGCCGGGCTCGGCGGGCCTCCCGCCGGGAATTTCCCGGCGGTTTTCGTGCATAAAATCTCAGCCGCCGGCAAATTCCGGGCATCGCCCACCGCTTCGTCCTCAGCACCGTCGTCAGGCCGCTGGGCCGCCGGGCTTTTTCAGCAGGCTGTCAGAGACCGAGGGTGGGCTCAAACCGGATCAGCCGGCCGTCTCCTCCACCCGGTCGGCACCGCCCGGCTACATGGACCTCAAGGCGTTTCTCGAAGATCTCTTCGACCGCCCTGTCGACCTCGTCATTTCCAGCGTCATCAAGCCGCGTCTGCGGGAAGCGATCCTCCGGGAGACGATCTATGCCCCGGGATTCTGAACCCAGGGATACCAGGGTTTACCTCGAAGACATTCTCGAAGCCGCCCGAAACCCGCTCTGAAGGGGGGACAGCCCGGCGGGCGGGCTTTGTCCAGCCTGGCATTTCAATGCCAGGACACGGGAACTCCAGAATCCTCCCAAGCCCTGGAAGGGCGGCCGATCCTTCGCGAATCGGCCACCCCTGCGGGGTTTGGGGATCTGGATGGCCCCCTACCTGCGGTTGAAACCGCAGGCTGTTCAAAGCCCGCCCTCTGGGCTGTCCACCTCCCGGTTCGACAGCTCGTGAATTCGGAACGGGCTCCGAAGGAGCCCAGGCATGTAGCCCGGGGCGTGAGCCCCGGGGAAGGCGCCCATCCCAACCCCCAAAAGCCCCGAAGGGGCGACGGAAGTCGTTGATCCGATGTTGGTTGCCGTCGCCCCCTTCGGGGCTCTGGGGGTTGTGGGGATCGGCCTACCTGGGGCTGACGCCCCAGGCTACACGCCGTCGCCCCTTCGGGGCTCCAACAGGATCAGCCCGCCTCCTCCTCCACCCGCTCATCGAGCACCGCCCCGGCCCGTTCGAGCGCCAGAGGACCGGCGGCCTCCATCACGTGGGCCAGCGCCTCGGGAGAGCGCACCAGCCGCTCCACGACGTGCAGGGCCTCGATCAGCCGCTCGTCGAAGAGCTGAGAGTGGCCGACGAGCTCGCCGCCGTTGCCGGTCTCGATGGCGAAGCCGTCCGGTCC
>DASWQX010001125.1:0-4273 GCA_036403495.1 Thermoanaerobaculia bacterium | reverse complement strand
GAGGGCCCGGGCCCGCGCGCGCAGGCCTTCGAGGAGGCCCCCTTCCGGCAGGCCGGCCATCAGCCCTTGAGGACCATGGCGCCGGTCGGCTGGGGGACGCCGCCGCTGGGCTCGACCGTCACCGCCCAGGCGTCGATCGTGCCGACGGCGGCGACGCGGTCGACCCGCAGCGAGGCGCTGCCGCGCGGATCGACGGCGAAGGTGCCCGCCGCGACCGGCTTGCCTGCGGCGATGAACCAGAGCTCGTAGGTCTTGTCCCGCGGCAGGGCCGGCAGGTCGAAGGCGTAGAACAGGGCGTCGCGGGTGGATGGATTGACGTAGGCGTGCCCTTTGGCGCCCGGGGCCGCCGCCAGGCCGGCCAGGACGACCGATTGGACGCCGGGAGCGGCGAGGACCTGCAGCGCCTGCTCGGCCTTGACCGCCTGGCCCCGCGCGGCGACCACCTCCTGGCTGAGCCGCTCGACCTCGCGCGCCTGGCCGTCGCGGTCGGCGGCGAGGCGCCGCACCTCGCCGCTCAGGCGGGCCTGGCCGGCGAGCCCCCAGACGGAGAGGCCGAGCAGGACGAGCGCGGCCGCCGCCAGCCATCCAACGCCTGGAGACCGCCGCGCAGCCACGGGCGTCGCCGCTGGCGGAACGGCCGCGGCGCCGCCGGCCAGCCGCAGGACGCGAGCGCGCGTGATCTCCGATGGCTGGACCGGCGTCACCGTGGCCGCGAGCTCCTCGAGATCCCCCTGCCAGAGCGGAAGCTGGCGCCGGCACTCCTCGCAGCCGCCGGCGAGGTGCTCCTCCATCTCGCGGAGCTCGTCGCCATCCAGCGCGCCCAGCGCGTAGGCGGGGAGGAGCTCCTCGAGGCGGGGTGTGTGGGGTATGCTCATGCGTCTGCGCTCAACGCCTGCCGAAGTTTGTTCATTCCCAGCAGGATCCGCGACTTGACCGTGCCCAGGGGGGCCTCCAGCCGCTCCGCGATCTGCGTGTGCGTGAGCCCCTCGAAGAAGGCGAGCTCGATGCAGCGCCGCTGATCCGGCGACAGCACGCCCAGCGCGGAGGTCACCTGGCGCCGGCGCTCCAGCGTCTCCAGGCGCTCCGTGCCCACCGGCGGGATCGCCTCCCCGGCCTCCACTCCCGCCGCCTCCTCGCGCCGTCGCGACGAATCGCGGCGCCGCAGGCGGTCGAGGGCGCGGGAGCGCGCCAGCATCAGGATCCAGCCGCGCGGCGTCGAGCGCACCTCGTCGTAACGGTCCGCCTGCATCCAGACTTGCAGGAACACCTCCTGCAGCACCTCCTCGGCCTCGCTCCGCCGGCCGAGGATGCGCAGGAGCACGCCGAGCGTCAGCGGCCCATGGACCTCGAACAGGCGCGCGAACGCTCCCCCATCCCGGGCCGCCACCCGGCTCATGAGATCGCGGTCTATCGTCTCGCTCTCGTCCATCGCTCCCGGAGAAGCTATCTCGACGGGAC
This sequence comes from Thermoanaerobaculia bacterium, assembly GCA_036403495.1. Taxonomy (GTDB): domain Bacteria; phylum Acidobacteriota; class Thermoanaerobaculia; order Multivoradales; family UBA5704; genus DATARR01. Next base: position 2,815 of record DASWQX010001125.1, on the reverse strand, counting down.
GGCAAACGTCAAAGAGGCCCAGAAGCTCTCCCAGTCCGCTCCGGCGTCCGCCGGGGCCGGGATCATGTGCACCGCTTTGACCAGCCAGAAGCCGGGACGGTCGAGCTTCAGGGTGGCGCGCCCCCGCCCGTCGGTGCGCGCCGTCACTTTCGTGGCGGGAGCGCCGGGGAGGCCGCGCTGGAGCGCCATCACCAGGGCGCCGGCGAGCGGCTTGCCCTCGTAGAGCAGGCGGACCGGCAGCTCGCCGCCGCCGGCGAGCGCGTACGGGTCCTTCTCCGCCACCAGCTCCAGCCGCTGCCCGAAGACGCGGTCGAACCCGACGCCGGTGCCGCCATTACCGCCATTACCGCCGCCCACCGCCAGCAGCGCCTTGGCGCAGCGCGAGAAGACCTCCTTCGCGCCGGCGGCGCTCTTCCCCTGCCGGGCGCGGGCGGCGCTGATCGCCTCCAGCCCTTCCTCTTTCAGATAGGTCTCGAACTTGGCCGCGTCGAGGGCGACCGGATAGCGGGTGCTGTCGTAGACGATCGTATACAGCCCCGGCGACGGGAAGGATTCGAAGCCGGCCGGCTCGGTGTTCGGCACGCCCGGGACGGGCGTCTCGGTGCCGGCGGGCCCCACTGCCACGAAGCGCCTGAACAGGCCGGGATCGCGAGGAACGGGATCGCCCTGGAGCTCCTGGCCCACCCGCAGCCGCACGGACAGGCGCTGGCCGGGAGCCGGCGTGAACGTCGAGGTCTCGATCCAGAAGTTGTGCGCCAGCAGCGCGGGCGCGGTCAGGACCCAGAGCAGCGCTACCCACAGATACCGCATTCAGATCTCCAGAAAAGAAAACCGGCGAGCGGCGGCAGCCGCCGCTCGCCGGAGAAATGAGCGCCGGAGGGAGCTCCTAGAAGGAGGTGCCGCCGACGCCGTTGGGACCGTTCGGCGAGCCCGGAAGGGGCGCCTTCAGGTAGGGGAAGACGCTGTCGAACTGGCTGGCGTCCTGGAGCACCTGGTCGGTGTACGGCAGCGTGCCCGAAGGCGCGTCCGAGGGGTTGCAGTAGACGCCCGGGAAGGCGTGGCAGAGCACGCCCATCGCCACCCGCAGCTCGATGTCGGTGACGTCGTCCCCAGGCCGGCGGCCGTTGGGGAAGCCCGCGTTGTCGCCGGCGAGCACGCCGAGGTTGTTCTGCGACGCCGCCGGGACGGCCGGGATCGAGGTGTTGAGGCGCTGCATCTCGTGCGGCATGCCGTCCGAGAGGAAGTTCAGCCCCTGGACGCCGGTGGCGAAGGCCGCGACCAAGTCCTTGCGGGGGAAGTTGGTGGGCGCCCTGACGCCGGCCGAACCGAACAGGACCTGAATGATCGCCGGCAGGGTCGGGTTGGTGATGTAGGTGGCGAGCGCCGCGTCCCCCTCGGGCGTGGCGGCGTTGAACAGGTCCTTGTCCTTGAGGCCGATCACCACCTCGTTGACCAGGGGCATACCGAGGCGCGAGACCTGGACGTAGTCGCCGCTGCTGTGGGTCGGGTCCTTGAAGGTGGGGTTCTCGGTCAGCATGCGGTTGCGCGGCAGGGAGGCGGTCTGCCAGCCGGCGACGATCGGGCTGCTGGCGTTCTTGGTCAGGCACTCCTTGGGGACCTCGAGCGCGATGGTGGTGATGTTGTAGTTCGCGAGCGGGTTCGGCTGGCCGTTGCGGTCGCCGATCGGGTTGAGGTTGATCAGGTCGAAGACCTCGCCGACGTTGACTGCGAACGACTCCTTGCGCTGGCCGAGGAACACGCGGCCGATGGCGTTGCCCCCCTGGCAGCCGGGGAACTTGAACTCCTGGACGAAGTTGGCCGCGTAGGCGGTGTAGTCCGGGATCGACTTCTCGCCGACGTTGTCGGCCGGCTTGTCGAAGCGGTGGCCGCCGGTGACGCTGGTGACGATGCCGCTGCCGGTGCCGGCGCCGTGACCGATCCGGCCGCGGATCACCCACATCGTGTAGCTCTCGAGGATGTTCAGGTTGCCCGAGCGGCCGCCCGGAACCTCGGAGATCGGTCCGATGTTGTAGAGCGGCACGGAGACGTTCTGACCGCCCACCGGGACCTTGAGGTCGGCCAGCCGCGGCGCGACGCGGAACTGGAAGGTGATGTCCTCGACGCCGTCGCCGTCCTGGTCGATGTGGATGCGGTAGAGCGCGTCCGGATCCAGGAAGAAGTAGTTGGGGCCGCCGAAGGGGGGCTGGAAGGGCTGATAGTTGGCGATCAGGGTGACGTACCCCGAGCGCCCCGATTCATAGCTGTTGAACATGTAGAAATCGGTGCTGTCCACCTTGGGCATCTTGGTGATCCCGGGCGCCTCGCGGTGGCTGGACGCGTGCGCGGGGGTGAGACCGAGCCCGGCCGACAGGATCAACAGGGCAAAAACGAAACGAATCTTCACGTTCTCCTCCTCTTCCATGGGGGCGGTTGATGCTATGCCCGGCGGCGGACTCGACTGCGGGGGGAATGACTGCGCCCTCTCTCGACGCGCTCCACCGGGCCTTCTGGCAGTGGTTACGCAACGGGGACGCCCGGCGGATGACAGGAACGGCGAAAGATTTTTTTGCCGGCGGATACAATGCGCGCCATGACTCAGACGACGACCCCTTCCCCCCGCCCCGACGGCCGGCCCCTCGACGCGCTCCGCCCGCTGCGCATCGAGACCGGCGTGCTCAAGTTCGCCGAAGGCTCCGTGTTGATCTCGCTGGGCGAGACCCGCGTGCTGGTGGCCGCCAGCATCGAGAACCGGGTCCCCCCATTCAAGAAGGACAGCGGCGAGGGGTGGCTCACCGCCGAGTACTCGATGCTGCCG
>DASWQX010001124.1:0-2095 GCA_036403495.1 Thermoanaerobaculia bacterium | reverse complement strand
GATCGGTCGAGGCATCCTGGAGTCTACGGAGGAGCCGGCCCTAGCGTTGGGCCGAGGCGGACGTCTCCGCCTTGGACGTTTCTCCCGGCGGGCCCGTAGAAGAGGTTTCGGGACGCGCATCGGACCGCGCGCTCCAGCTCTTTGACAATCGATGCACAACCTACCTCCCGCCGGAGCCGGCGACCGCCTCGTCCGGCTCCGGCGGATGTTTACCGCGCGCCTTTGAGGCGTTCAGATCCGCAGGTTCCGGATCACCTGCCCATGGCTCTCCGAGGGTGTCTCAAGAGTCAGCCCCGCAGGGGCGCAGGCATTAAGCCTGGGGTTTCAACCCCAGGTCGGAGCGAGAGACTCCTCCAAGAGCCCCGAAGGGGCGCAGGCAGACTGCCCGGTCCCGGCCGCCTACGCCCCTTCGGGGCTTGCGATGGTCGGGCGGCTCGGTTCCTGGGGTTAAAACCCCAGGCTTTATGCCTATGCCCCCTGCGGGGCTGACTTTCGAGACACCCTCTTAGATCCACTGGCACTTCAAGCTCCCTGCCGATCCGCCGCCATCAGGTCCGCCAGCAGCACGATCCGCCGCCGCAGCGAGCGCAGGTCCACGTACTCATCCCGCGTGTGCATCCCGCCGCCGACCGGCCCCAGGCCGTCGAGAACGGGGATGCGGCCGGGGTCGGGGAGGAAGTTGGGGAAGGAGATGCCGCCGCGCTCCTCTTCGATTTCCAGGCGCCAGCCGGCGGCGGCGGCGAGGGAGGCGGCATTCTTGCCGGCGCCGGCATGGGGACCGTGGGGGTCGACCGGCGGGATCGTGCCGGTGACGGCGAACGAGATCTCGGTGCCGGTGGCGACGGCGACATCCCAGGCCAGGGTTTCGAGGCGGCGGGCGAGGTCGTCCTTCTCGGCCGCGCGGATGTAGCGGGTTTCCCCCTCGAGGATGGCGCGGTCGGGGACGACGTTGAGCTGGCGCTCGGTGCCGAGGAACGCGTGGGTGGTGGCAAGGCCCTCCACGAAAGTGGCATCGCCGGCCACGAAACGCGCGGCGTTCACGGTGGGGCCGCCGTCCGGCCGCGAGAGCGCCTCGGCTTCGGTCACCCAGCGCGCGGCGGCGGTGAGGGCCGAGCGCCCTTCCCAGTAATGAAGGCCGGAGTGGGCTCCCTGGCCGCGCGCTTCCAGCCGCCAGAGGAACATGCCCCGGCGGCCGGCGACCATGGTCTCCGCGTCGCCTGCGGGCTCGCCCGGCTCCAGCACCCAGAGGGCGCGCGCCGTCTCGCCCCAGCGGCGGACGGCGGCCTGGGAGAGCGCGCCCGCCACCTCTTCGTCCGGCACCACCACGAGCAGCAGGTCGGAGGGGGGGCGCTCTTCCCGGAAGTGGAGGAGATCGAGAGCTCCCACGAAGGCCGCGAGCCCCCCCTTCATGTCGATGGCGCCGGTGGCGACGAGGCGGTCGCCGTCGAGGCGGGGCTCCGCGGCCGGCAACACGGTATCGAGATGGCCGATCAGCAGGAGATGCGCGCGCTCGGTGTTGGTTCCCCGGGCGTAGAGCACCGGCAGGGGAGAGGCCCCGGCGTGGGGAGCCTCGTCGCGGATCTCGGTGGCGAGCCCGCGCTCGCGCAGGGCGCCGGCGAGGAATTCCGCCGCGCGCCGGAGGCCCGCGGGATCGCCGCTTTCGGAGGAGATGGCGGTCAGCTCACGGAGAAAACCGAGGGTCCGCTGGTAGAGAGGTTCAGGGAGCGCGGAGGCGAGGTCCATGGGCGGTAGCGTATCGCAGGCCCGGTCCGTCCCGGCGGCGTCCCGGCCACGTCCCGGCAGGCGCCGTCGCCGGCACCGCTGATATAGAGTGCTCAGGAGAGCCTGAAGATCAATCGGAGGGAGTGCCCATGGTCAGTGCCGTGATTCTGCTGGTGGTGGAGAAGTCGAGGGTCAACGAGGTCGCCGAGGCGCTGGTTGACCTCAAGGGGATCACCGAGGTGTATTCAGTGGCCGGCCAGTACGACCTGGTGGCCATCGCGCGCGTCAAGGACAACGAGGCGATCGCCGACGCGGTCACCCGCCAGATGCTGAAGATCGGCGGCATCATCCGCTCGGAAACCCTGCTGGCGTT
>DASWQX010001123.1:0-6920 GCA_036403495.1 Thermoanaerobaculia bacterium | reverse complement strand
GGGTCCGGCTCGAGCCCTCGGGCCGGCGGCACCAGATCGCCCAGACCCAGGATCACGGCACCATGGAAGGGCGCCCGGTCGTGCGCGAGGCCTCCCTGGAGAAATGGCGCCACGAGCCGCACTTCGCCGCCGAGATGGTCGAGATCCCGAAGACCGGGCCGCTCTGGGACGAGCACCGCTACGACAAGGGCCCGCAGTGGGGCATGGCGATCGACCTGAGCTCCTGCATCGGCTGCAACGCCTGCGTGATCGCCTGCCAGAGCGAGAACAACGTCCCCGTCGTCGGCCACGAGCAGGTGCGCCGCGGCCGCGAGATGCACTGGCTGCGCATGGACCGCTACTTCGCCGGCCCGCCCGAGCAGCCGGAGATGGTGTTCCAGCCGATGCCCTGCCAGCAGTGCGAGAACGCCCCATGCGAGCAGGTCTGCCCGGTGGCGGCGACCGTGCACACCGCCGACGGCCTGAACGCGATGGTCTACAACCGCTGCATCGGCACCCGCTACTGCTCGAACAACTGCCCGTACAAGGTGCGGCGGTTCAATTTCTTCAACTTCACCAAGGACACGCCCGAGCTGGTCAAGATGGCGGCCAATCCGGACGTGACCGTGCGCTCGCGCGGCGTGATGGAGAAGTGCACCTACTGCGTGCAGCGGATCCAGGCCGCGCGCATCGACGCCAAGATGGCTGAGCGCCCGTTCGCCGACGGCGACGTCCGCACCGCCTGCCAGCAGACCTGCCCCACCCAGGCGATCACCTTCGGCGACATCCGCGATCCCAAGGCCCAGGTCAAAGAGCGCAAGGCGAACAGCCGCAACTACGTCCTGCTCGCCGAGCTCGGCAACAAGCCGCGCACCAGCTACCTGGCGCGCATCAGGAACCCTCACCCCGACCTGCTCGACAAGCCGGGCGAGGCATGACCGCCGTGCGACGACTCCTCTTCGCGCTCATGCTCGTCCTGCTCGCCTTCTCCGGCTGCCGCGGCTGCACCTCCAGCCGGCCGCCGATCCACGTCAATCCCAACATGTACAACCAGCCCCGCTACGAGCCCCAGGCGGCGAGCGCCTTCTTCTATAACGGCGCCGAGATGCGGCCGCCGGTTCCCGGCACCGTCGCCCGCGGCGAGCTGCGCGATCATGGGCCGTACTGGACGGGCAAGGACGCCGGCGGTGCCTTCGTCACCGCGGTTCCCCTACCGGTCGACGATGCCGTGCGCGCGAGGGGGCAACAGCGCTTCGAGATCTACTGCGCCGCCTGCCACGACAAGGGCGGCGACGGCAAGGGCATCCTCTTCGAGCGCGGCAAGGTGCCGACGCCGTCCTTCCACTCCGACAAGCTGCTCCAGATGCCCGACGGCCAGATCTTCGACACCATCACCAACGGCACGGGCCTGATGCCGGCGTACCGCTACCCCATCCCGGTGCGCGACCGCTGGGCGATCATCGTCCACCTCCGCGCTCTCCAGGCCCATCGGCTCGCGCGCGCCGGCCGCACCGTTCCGGCTCAGGTCCAGCCGACGCCACCCGCGCCGACAGCATCCCAACCTGTGCCGTCCCAACCTGTGCCGTCCCAACCCGTGACGTCCCAACCCGTGCCGCCCCAGCCGGTGAAGCCCCAGCAGGTGAAATCATGATGAAGAAGGGCCTCGCCGCCTTCGTCGCCGCATTGCTCGGTTTCGCGGTGATCGTCGGCATTGCCACGTTCCTGCTGCGCCGCGAGTACCACGCGCCCTATCGCGCGCCGGCCGGCGTGACGCAGCAGGAGAGCCCGCGGGCGCAGGGGATCGCCGACGAGAAGGCCGAGGGGGAGAAGCGCGACAAGGAGAAGCCCTACCAGGAGGTCGAGTATCGCCAGTTCCCGAAGATCGGCAGCCGGGTGGCGGTGTGGATCGCGGCGCAGCTCCATCTCCTCTTCGCCGCCTTCGTGCTGGCGGTGCCGCTGTTCGCCCTGGTGATCGAATTCATCGGCTACCGCACCAAGGACCGGCGCTACGACCGGCTGGCCCACGAGTTCACCAAGCTCCTGTCGGTGTCGTTCTCGCTGACCGCGACGTTCGGCGCGATGCTGACCTTCGGCCTGATCATCCTCTACCCGAAGTTCACCACCTACTTGGTGAGCGTGTTCTCGCCCACCTTCCTGCCGTACGTCGGCCTCTTCTTCTTCGAAGCCTTCTTCCTCTACACCTACTACTACGGCTGGGGGAAGTTCTCGCCCCGGGTTCACCTGGCTCTCGGGCTGGGCCTGAACGTGGTCGGCACGGGGATCATGCTGATCGCCAACGCCTGGCTCACCTTCATGACCTCGCCGGCGGGCATCTCCGAGAAGGGCGCCCTGATCAGCACCTGGGACGCGGTGCGCAACTACACCTGGATGCCGATCAACGTCCACCGCATCATCGCCAACGTCGCCTTCGGCGGCTCGGTGGCCGCGGCCTACGCCGCCTTCAAGTTCCTCGGCGCCAAGACCGACGAGGAGCGCGCCCATTACGACTGGATGGGCTACATCGGCAACTTCGTCGCGATCTGCGCCTTTCTGCCGCTGCCCTTCGCCGGGTATTACCTGGCCAAGGAGATCTACGCCTACTCGCAGACCCTGGGCCTGACCATGATGGGCGGCGCCTTCTCCTGGCTGTTCATCATCCAGGCGGTGCTGATCGGCAATCTCTTCCTCGCCGCCAACTACTACCTCTGGCTGGGAATGGGCCGGATCACCGGCGCCGAGCAGTTCCAGAAATACATCAAATATCTGCTCATCCTGATCGCCACCTGCTTCGCGGTCTGGGCGACGCCGCGCTCGATCATCTCGACGGTCTCCGAGGTGCGGGCGATGGGCGGCTCGGCCCACCCCGCCTTGCAGTTCCTGGGCGTGATGTCGGCCAAGAACACCGCCGTCAACCTCCTGATCCTCACCACCTTCCTGAGCTTCCTGCTCTACCGGCGCAGCGGCAAGACGCCGACCGTGGCCTGGGCGAAGGCGGGCAACCGGGCGCAGCTCGCGATCTTCCTGGTCGCCGCCTCGATCGTCATCTTCCTCGGGGTCTTCGGCTACTTCGTCGAGGCCCGGGTGCGCATCGGCTTCTCGATCCCACAGGTGCTGTCCGTGCTCACCGCGATGGTGTCGGTGACGGTGATCGACGTCTTCCTGTTCCGCAACGCCACCAAGACGGGCGAGGTGCGCTGGGGCCAGATCGCGCCCATCTCGCAGTACGTGCTGATCTTCATCGCCGTCACCTTCACCTGGCTGATGGGCCTCATGGGCTACGTGCGCTCAGGGCTGCGCCAGCACTGGCACGTCTACGGCGTCATCCGCGACACCTCCGTCGACGCCTTCACCCCCACCCTGGGGTTCGCCACCAAAATCGTCTCGGTCTGCGTGCTGCTGTTCTTTCTCCTCATCAGCTTCGTCTTCTGGCTGGCCAGCCTGACCGGCAAGAAGGACTGGGAGCCCCGGCCGGGGAAAGACGCCAAGACGGACCTGCCCGAGCTCGAGCCGGTGGGAGCTGCCGAATGAAGGTGCCGGTGAGCCTCCGCATCGCCGCGCTGGCGGTCGCCACGACCGGCTTCTACACCTACGTCGGCCAGTTGGTGCCGCAGAAGGAAGTGCACCCGCCGGCGGAGGTGGCGATCAGCAAGGACATGAAGCCCGACGAGATGGCGAAGGTGGGGCGCGAGATCATGGAGGGCAAGGGGCTCTGCTTCACCTGCCACACCATCGGCAAGCAGGGTCCCCTGCGCTTCCCGGATCTCGAGGGCGTCGACGTCCGCGCCAAGAGCCGCGTACCGGGGTTCTCCGATGTCGATTACCTCGCCCAGTCGATCTACCAGCCCAGCGCGTTCATCGTGCCCGGCTTCAACCCCGGCATGCCGGTGATCAACAAGCCGCCGATCAGCTTGACCGACGACGAGATCCTGGCGGTGATCGCCTATCTCCAGACGCTGGGCGGCAAGACGACGGTGACGATGCAGACGAAGCTTCCGTATCAGGCGGGCGGCAACGGGGAAGCGGCAGCGGGCACCGTGGCGCCTCCGCCGGCCGGCCCGACCGGTGGACCGGCGGCGACCACCGCGGTCGCTCCGGCACCCCAGAACGCCGGCAAAAAACCCGAGACTCCCCAGAACCGGGACCCGGGCAAGCCACAATGAGCGATCGACGGTCCAGGAGGCCGAGGAGAATGACCCGATGACTCTGCCGATCGTCTGGTGGGTGGTCCTGCTGCTCCTCGTGGTGCAGGTCACGCTCTGGAAGCTCCGCGCCGGGACGTTCCTGTGGACCCTGGTGAGCTGGTTCTCGATCTACCTGTTCCTGCATTTCGGGTTCACGGTCCCGGTGCCGCAGTCGGTGATCTTGCTCTACCTGGGCATCACCACCCTGGCGACCCTCGCCTACGTCACCTCGGACCGCGAGCGGCTGCGCAATTTCACCGCTCCCCTGGTGCGCCTGTGCATCGAGCCCGGGCGGCGGCCGGTGCTCTACGGCGTGGCGATCCTGCTGCCGGTGCTGGCGGCCTTCGGGATCTGGCGGAGCATGAACGTTCCGCTCGAGGCACCGGCGTTCGGGCGCACCATTCACCCGGCGCCGCCCGACTCGATCACCGTGCACGACAAGCCGTTCAACCTGGTGACGCTCGACAACCCCTACCGGCCGCTCGAGAAGACCAACCCCCCGGCCTTCGCCGCCCATCTGGCCAACGGCAAGCGGGTCTTCTACCAGAACTGCGTCTACTGCCACGGCGACGCCATGCGCGGCGACGGCATGTACGCGCACGGCCTGAACCCGATCCCGACGAACTTCGCCGAGGGCGGCACCCTCGCCCTGCTCCAGGAGTCGTTCGTCTTCTGGCGCGTCAGCAAGGGAGGCCCCGGGCTGCCCGAGGAGGGCGGTCCCTGGGACACGGCCATGCCGGCCTGGGAGAAGTCCCTCAGCGATGAAGAGATGTGGGACGTGATCCTGTTCCTCTATGACTACTCGGGCCAGCGCCCCCGGGCGCGCGAGGTGCACGAGTGAGGCCGCGGGGAATCGTCATCCTCCTGACGCTGCTCGCCGTGGCGCCGGCGGCGCGCCCGGCCGCCGCGCAGGGCGGGCCGAAGGTGCCCGGCGGGCCGCTCTACCAGAAGCTCTGCTCCCAGTGCCACGGCGAGAAGGGGGACGGCCTGGGGGTGGCGGCGGCGCACCTCCAGCCCCGCCCGCGCGACTTCACCGCCGGCAAGTTCAAGGTCCGGCATACGCCGAGCGGCGCGCTGCCGACCGACGCCGACCTCGACCACATTATCCGGGTCGGCATGCCCTACACCTCGATGCCGGCCTGGAATCAGCTCTCCGACTCTCAGATCTCCGAGCTGGTCGCCGCGGTCAAGTCCTTCTCGCCGGATTTCGCCAGCCCGGAGAAGAAGCCGAAGGCGATCGCCATCCCGAAGGCGCCGGCCTTCTCGCAGGAATCGGCGAAGAAGGGCAAGGAGGTCTACGCCCGCATCGGCTGCCCGGCCTGCCATGGCCAGCTCGGGCGCGGCGACGGCACCTCGGCGCCGACGCTCAAGGACGATTGGAGCCATCCGATCCGGCCCGCCGACCTGACCAAGCGCTGGACCTTCCGCGGCGGCCCGACGCGCGAGGACGTCTACCGCACCTTCACCACCGGCATGAACGGCACCCCCATGCCCTCCTTCGCCGAGTCGCTCTCCGACGCGGAGCGCTGGCAGCTGGTCGACTACATCACCTCCCTCGATCGCCGCGACGCCCCGGGATACGCCGAGCTGCTCCAGGTGCAGTCGACGTCGGACGAGATCGACCTCGCGCGCGGCAAGGACCTCTTCGCCTCCGCCCCGCCGGCGTACTTTCCGGTCATCGGCCAGGTTACCGAGCCGGGACGGGCCTTCCACCCCTCCGCCAACGGCGTGACGGTGCGGGCGATCTACAGCTCCAGCGAGATCGGCTTCCTCGTCACCTGGCACGACATGCGGGCCGACACCACGGGGCACAACGCCCCCGACCTGGCCGTGCCGCCCGAGGAAGACCAGGGAGATGTAACCCCGGCGGCCTCTTCGAACAAGGGGGGTGGAGGTGTCTTCGGCGAGGAGGAGGAAACCCCCTCCGGCCCTTCCGCTCCCTCCGCCCCCGCCAACACCGCGCCCAGCGCCGACAACGTCTTCGGCGAGGAGGAAGGCGCGACCGCGGCCGCCGCGCCGGGATCGGAGCTCTCCGACGCGGTCGCGATCCAGCTTCCCGCGCAGCTTCCGACCGGGCCCCGCAAGCCGTACTTCCTCTTCGGCGACGCGCAGAGCCCCGTCGATCTCTGGTTCGTCGACCTGGCGAAGAAGGTGGCGACGCGCTACAGCGGAACCGGCAGCAAGAGCCTCTCCGTGGTCGAAGGCGAGGACGTGAGCGGAGTCGCGAGCTACGACCAGGGCGAGTGGTCGGTGATCTTCAAGCGCGCGCTGCGCGGCAGCGGCGGTGTGACCTTCACCGAGGACCAGTACGTCCCCATCGCTTTTTCGATCTGGGACGGCGCTCAGCGCGAGCGCGGCAACAAGCGCGGCTTGACGCGGTGGATGTATTTGTACACCATGCCCAAGGAGACCCCATCAGCTCTCTGGCCGATGCTGCGGGCCGCTCTCGCCGTGCTGGCCGTCGAGATTCTGTTGATCGTCTTGGTCCGGCGGCGGCACGCCGCGGCGAGCCAGGGTACAGAGGCTCAGGACAGAAAGGTTCCAGTCCATGTATAGCAAGATCTACGTTCCGGTCGACAACTCCGACTTCTCGAACCGGGCGATCACCAACGCCGTGGCGCTCGGCAAGGCGTTCGACTCCGTGCTGGTGGGGAGCCACGTCTACGCCGCCCGTATGCACGACTATCGCTTCAAGCAGATGGAGTACACCTTGCCCGAGGAGTACCTCGACGAGGTGGAGCTCGAGCGCCAGCGCAAGAT
>DASWQX010001122.1:0-1757 GCA_036403495.1 Thermoanaerobaculia bacterium | reverse complement strand
CCACTTCATGGGGCATGGACACTTCAGCTCGGAGACGGGCCAGGGGTGGCTCTATTTCGAGGACGAATCCCGAAAGTCGAATCCCGTGGATGGAACCTTTTTCTCGGCTCTTCTCCGCGAGTTTCCCCATGTGCGGCTCGTCGTGCTCAACGCCTGCCGGACGGCCCAGGTGTCAGGATCGCCGGCGATCGGACCGTATGGAACGATGGGGATGGCCCTGAGCCTCGCCGGCGTGCCCGCCGTGGTGGCGATGCAGTATTCGATCTCGGACCCGGGCGCGATCGTTTTCAGCACGACGTTCTATCGAGCGCTCGCGTCCGGCGAACCCGTCGACTTGGCGGTGGGATTGGCGCGGCGGGAGCTCTACTCGGCGCGGTACCCCGCGATCGAATGGGCGGTGCCGGTGCTCTTCCTACGCTCGCCGGACGGCCGGGTCTTCGACGTTCCGCGGCGGGAGATGTCTCCCGCGCCCAGCGTTCGAGACGACGCCGGCAAGCCGAACGGCGGTCTCGCGCCGGAAGCCGCCGAAGAGGCGCCGCTCACGCTGGGAATCCGCAGCCTGGAACCCCTCGGCGACCGGCCCGAAAAGACGCTCGTCCTGACTGGGCATTTTCAAGGCAAGCGCATCCGGGACGGCGCGCTCTGGAGCTCGGCGGTGCTCCCCGAGCTGAGCGCGTTCCTGGTGGAGGCCACGGCGAGCCGGAAGCCGCTGTTGCTCGACTTCGCCGCCCACGCGAGCCTCGCCTTCGCCGCGGGGTATCTCCTCGAATCGAAGAGCGGTCACGCGGTGTCCATTCGCCAGCGGCAACTGAAAGGGGGCTTTCAGGATTGGCGTTCGAACGACGGCCCGCTGCCGGACGCGCCCTATTGGAAAGCCGAGGACGACCAGGGGCTCGACAGCGCCGCGTCGGACGTGGCCGTGGCCGTGAGCCTCACCTGGCCGGTGCTGGAGGACGTGCGGCAATATTTCGACCACGCCGTGCGGCAGAAAGTCGACCTCGAGGGCCTCCCCATCCGCCGCATCCTGCCGGCGACGCTCGCCCCCGAGCCGAGCCCGTCCGGAGTGAAGAACGGCGAGCACGCCCTGGCGCTGGCCCAGGCGCTTGCCCTGAGAATCCGCGCCCGCACCACCCCCGAGCGCCACGGCACCCTCCACCTCTTCGTCTCCGGCCCCAACGCCTTCCTCTTCTACCTCGGCCAGCTCGCCCACGGCCTCGGCCGCATCCAGCTCTACGAATATGACTTCGAGAAAGGGACGCCGGGAGGATACTGGCCTTCGCTGGTGCTGGGGGAGTAGGGCGGTGAAATGGAACGGGGCGGATAAACACTTCTGGGTGCAGCGTGTCTCATGAGGGGGGAGGCCAGACTGTGACGGTAGATCTGCGAAAGCTCTTCCTCAGCCTGCAAGAACAGCTCGCGGCGCGTCTCCAGACGAATCGCGCGATGCTCGACCATCCCGGAGCCAAGGGCTCGGCGACGGAAGAGAGCTGGCGCGAGATGCTCGGGGAGTACCTCCCCAAGCGGTACTGCGTCTCGAAAGCCTTCGTGATCGACGCGGAAGGGACGCGGAGCGACGAGATCGATCTGGTCATCTACGATCGCCAGTATTCTCCCTTTCTTCTCAAGCAGGATGGCGCGATCTTCATACCGGCGGAGAGCGTCTACGGGGTCCTCGAGATCAAGCAGAGCCTGACGGGCAGAGACGTCACCTACGCGATCGAGAAAGCCGCTTCGGTTCGCCGGCTGAGGCGAACCAG
>DASWQX010001121.1:0-6526 GCA_036403495.1 Thermoanaerobaculia bacterium | reverse complement strand
CTCGCGCCGGGCCTCGCCGAGATCAGGCCGCGACGTGTAGTGCCAGAGCGCCGGGTCGGCGCCGCCGAACGCCTCGTCCGGACGGCGGACCAGGACCCGCCGCAGCGGATCGATCATGTTTTGACCACCGTAGGATGCGTTCAAGCGGACTCCTCTTCCTGATAGATCCGCGCCGCGACGAGCGCGCGGAGATCCCGCAACCGCCGGCGGAGATCCGCGACGTGATTCTTCCGGCCTTCCGCCCACCCGGCGGCGCCTGCGAATTTCAGGTTGAGCACGGCGCAGAAGGCCGCGGCCTCGCCGCTGGCCACGGCGCTCAACGCCGCGGCGCCGGCTTCGCCCCGGGCGTTTTTGAAACCGCGATCATAGAGCTCGATCCCGATCTCCGCCAGGGCTGAGCAGTGCTCCGCGATCTGGATGGGAATCTCGGTGGCGTGGCGGAGCGTCTCCTCCGTGCGATCCCGCCAGAAATGTTCGAAGGCGGCCGCGTCCCCATCCACCGCGCCGCGCAGGAACCCCGACCGCTCGCTCGCCGCCGCCAGCAGCGACTCGGCCCGCTCGCGGAAGGGCTCGTAGACTTCTCGCCGCTTGCCGCTCAGGGCCGCCTTGATCGTATGCCGGGCGACCGTCTCCAGGAGGCCCCCGGCGACGGCTCCCCCCAGGGCCGCGGCGCTCCCCGCCCCCGGCGTGTTCCGTCCGGCGGCGAAGAGGTCGAGGAGGTCGCGGGTCCCGCGTTCGAGGAAGGAGAGGTCGCCGCCGGTCGTCATGGCGTCCGGTCTACCGCAGGACCGGAGTCCAGGTCAAGGACGGATCGGCGTTTGCTCGAATCGGCCGCGTCCCATAGCATCGGCGTCCCTGAATCCGGCCCAGCCTCTGACTGCCGACGAGGGCGGCCGGCGACGCATCGAGACCGCAGAGAAATTGGAAGGAAAGACCATGGCGAGAGGGCTCATCGACATCCACCGCACCCACCGCGAAAAGCCCGAGGCGAAGCACCGGCTCTATGGGAACCACGATCCCGAGGCCCTCGCCGCGGTGGAGCGCGTGCTGGCGGCGCCGGGCCCGGCCCCGGCGCTGATCCTCGCCGGCGAGGCGGGGTGCGGCCGGACCGCCCTGCTGGAGGCGGCGGCCCATGGCGCCGGCCTCCAAGGGCGGCCGACCACGGTGCTGCCGCTCGACCTCGACGCCTACGAGGAGGGGCTCGAGCTCGACCGCTTCGCCGAGGTCCAGATCGCCCGGCGCTGGGAGCTCGGCGACGCCGAACGGGAGGCGCTGCGGGAGACGTCGCGGCTGTTCCTCCCCTTCGTCCCGGTCTCGCTCACCGGCGCGGCCCTCGTCTCGCTCCTCCTGCGCCTGGACGATCCGCGGCCGGTCTGGAAGGCGCTGCCGATGAACGACGCGGACGCCCGGCCGCTGCTCACCCACCTGCTCCACCGCCTGACCCGGGAGGGGCACCTGGTGGTCCACGCCGTGAACAGCGCCCAGCTCACCGACCCGCTGCGCCGCTGGCTGCTCGACGAGGCCGAGCACAACCCCCGGCTGGTGCTGGCGATCTCCTGCTCCCCCGCCGATCCCGACGACCGGGTGACCCCGCGGGCCAAGAGCCTGCGGCTCGACCTCCGCCCCTTCCCCGCCGGTGACCTCCTCGCTCCCATCCACGGGCTGTTCGACGATCTCGAGCTGGAGACGGCGGACCGCCTGCAGCGCTTCCTCGACCTGGCGGCCCTCTGCGGCGAGAACGTCCCCGCCGAGGTGCTCTTCCATCACCTCGAGCTGGAGCCCGAGCAGCGGGAGGATCTCCTCGATCTGGTCGACGAGGAGCTGGTGGAGACCCCGGAGCTCCGGCTCTTCGTCGATCACCAGTACGGCCACCCCTCGTTTCCCGGCCTGCTGACCTACTCCTTCCTCAGCCCTCTCCTCCGCCACGCCTTCCTGGAGCCGCTCGCCATCAAGCGCGCGCGGCTGGCCGGCGAGCTGCTGGACTTCCTCAACCGCTCCGTCCCCATCCACACACGGGGGATGGCGCTGCTCCGCTTCAACCTCGCGGGATTCCTGGAGGACGACCAGCCGCGCCAGTTCTTCCTGCGCGAGCTGCGGGTCTGGATCGGCCCGGGAGAGACCGAAGCGCTCACCGCCGAGCTCGCCTTCGGCCTCGCCGACGGCCGCACGAGCGTCCGCGACCTGCTCGGCGCGGCGCGGCAGACGGAGGGCTTCTGGCCCCCCTTCCGCCGCGCCGCCTTCGTCGAGGCCATCCGTCCCCGCGCCGGCGAGTTGGAGCCGGAGGAGCTACTGGAGATGCACAACCTGCGCGCCGAGATCCTGCGCGACCTCCAGCAGGCGCCCGAGGCGATCGCCGAGGCCCGGCTCTCGCTGGAGACCGCGGAGGCGATCCACGGTCCGGATCACGCGGCCACGGCGCGCGCCCTCAACCTCCTCGGCATCCTCCTCAACGAGACGGGCAATCACGCCGAGGCCAAGGAGATCCTGGAGCGCGCGCTGGCGATCCAGAGCCTGGGCGAGCGCGACGCCAACCTGGGCTCGATCCTGGCCAATCTGGGGATGGTCTACCGGAACCTCGGCCAGCGGGAGCCGGCGCACGATCATCTGGAGCAGGCGCTTGCCCTGCACCGGGAAGTGTTCGGCGACGCCCACCTCGCCGTGGCGGCCGACCTCGGCAACCTCGCCACCCTGGAGCGCGAGCTGGGCGAGCCGGCGAAGGCCCTGGAGTATCTGCGCCCCACCATCGACATCGCCCGCCAGCTCTACGGCGAAGTCCACCCCGAGACCGCCCGCGCCATCACCAACCTCGGCGGCCTCCTGCGCGAGCTCGGCGACGCCGACTCGGCCCGCGTCCACCTCGAAGCCGCGCTCGAGATCGACCAGCAGGCCTTCGGCCCCGCGCACCCGCAGGTGATCGCCGACCTCAACAACCTGGCCGTCGTTGAGCGCGAGAGCGGCCACGCCGAAGCCTCCCGCGAGCACTTCGCCCAGGCCCTCGCCCTCTCGCGGCAGGCGCTCGGCGAGGACCACCCGCTGACCGTCCAGTTGCGGCGGTCGGTGGCGGAGTGAGGTGGCAATCCGAGGTTTTGGAGGCTAGCGGTATACTTCTTTTCTATGGCGTACAACGATGATGTCGACTGTCCTGTCCACGTCATGGATCACATAGACAACCCTGTAGTCTCCCACACGGATCCGCCAGAGATTCTCGGTTCCAACGAGCTTTCGGCATTCCACCGGGCGAGGGTTCTCAGCCAGATCCTCGATCCTGTGGAAAACTTTCGACGATAGCGGCTCGTCGAGCCGCTCAAGCTCTTTCCGGGCAGATCGAGCGAAGGAAATCGCGTACCTAGTCACCCCTATTGAGCTTTCCCTGGGCCTGTAACCGGTGCCTGACTTCCTCGATCGATTCCCGCGGCTCCCCTGCCCTTTCCTGGGCTACGTAGGAGTCATAAAAGTCCTCCCAGAGCTCCGCGTTCTCCTTGAGGTCGATCAAGACTGCCGATCGTTCGCCGTTCTCATCGACCACGAATTTGATGCCCTTCATGGTGGCAAACCTCCTGATCCGCTACGAGGATCGCCCGCTAGTGTAGCGGACTGGTCGCTCGCTCAGAGGCTGAGCGCGCTCCCGCGCCCCGCCGCGAGAGCTTTCCGGTAGACGTGCCAGCCGGCGGCGAGATCCTCGACGGCGATGCCGAGCGACTTGAAGAGGGTGATCTCGTCGTCCGAGCGGCGGCCGGGGATCTTCCCTTCCAGAACCTCACCGATCTCGCCCTGGATGTGATCGTCGGTGACCGCCCCCTCGGCGCGGGCGAGGAGGAAATCTCCGGCCTCGGCGAGCAGCGACTCCCGCCGGTCGGTGAACAGCCGGGAGCGCGCCACGGCCGCCGAATCCAGCTCGCGCGCCTGGGGCGTGCAGGCGCCGGCGGCGTTGATGTGGGCCCCCGGCGCGATCCACTCCCCTTGGAGCACCGGCTCCGTGGCGGCGGTCACCGCGCAGACCAGGTCGGCCCCGTCCACCGCCTCCCGCACCGAGGGCATCGCCTCGACGGCGAGCCCGGTCCTCGCCCCTTCCTGCTCGGCGAAGCGATGGGCGCTCTCCGGCCGCCGGCTCCAGACCCGCACGCGCCGCAGGGTCCGCACCGCCCGCATGGCGTCGAGATGGGTGCGCGCCTGCACGCCCGAGCCGAGGATCGCCAGGTCCCCCGCGCTCCCCTTCGCCAGCACCCGGGTCGCCACCGCGCTCGCCGCGGCCGTGCGGATGCCGGTGATCGACGAGGCGTCGAGGAGCGCCAGCGGCTTCCCCCGCTCGTACTCGAAGAGCATCACCATCCCCTGGTGGGACTCCTCGCCGTGCAGATAGTTGTCCGGCACCACCGTGATCACCTTGATCCCGGCGATCGCTCCCTTGCCGCCGGAGTCCACCGGCAGGCCCGCCAGCATCCCCGGCATCACCGCCAGCAATCCATGATGGTCCGGCATCCAGACCGCCGACCGCAGCGGCTGCAAGGCCATCCCCGCGGCGAGAGACCGCAGAGCGGCGGCGACCACCTCGACGCATTCGTCCATCGGCAGGAGCGCTTCGACGTCTTCACGATTCAGCCATAGAAAGGACATGCGGAGAGTCTATACAGGTCTGGCCGGTTGGCGACATCGGTCTTGATCCTCAGGCCGGTATATCCTTCCCGGCATGACTTTCGTCTCCGATCTCGAGCCACGCCCCCTCTGGCGGCACTTCGACGCCATCCTGGCCATCCCGCGCCCCTCGAAGCAAGAGGAACGGGCCTGCCGCTACGTCATCGACCTCGCCGAAGCCCAGGGACTCCGCTGGCGCCAGGACGCCACCGGCAACCTCGTCGTCGAGAAGCCCGCCTCGCCCGGCAAGGAGAGCGCCCCGGGCGTGGTCCTCCAGGGGCACCTCGACATGGTGACCGAGAAGAACGCGGGGACCGTCCACGACTTCGACCGCGATCCGGTCGTCCCCCGCCGCGACGGCGGCTGGGTGAAGGCCACCGGCACCACCCTCGGCGCGGACAACGGCATCGGCGCCGCCGCCCTGCTCGCCGTGATGACCTCCGACGACCTGGTCCACGGTCCTCTCGAGCTCCTCTTCACCGTCGACGAGGAGACCGGCCTGACCGGCGTCCTGGCGCTCGACGCCGACGCCATCGCGCTACGCGGCCGCCTGCTGATCAACCTGGATTCCGAGGAGGAGGGAGCGGTGACGATCGGCTGCGCCGGAGGTTCCGCCAGCCGCCTCGCCCTGCCGCTCGAAACGGCCCCCGCGCCGGCGGGGACCACCGCCCTGGACCTCACGCTCTCCGGGCTCAAGGGGGGGCACTCGGGGATGGAGATCCACCTCCAGCGCGGCAACGCCGTGAAGTTGCTCGCCCGCGTCCTCTTCGCGGCGCTCCAGCAGACCCCCTTCCACCTCGCCTCTTTCCAGGGGGGCAACAAGCACAACGCCCTCCCCCGCGAGGCCACGGCGCGCGTCGTGCTCCCCACGGAAGCCCGCGACGCCTTCACCGCCACCGTCGAAAGGGAGACCGCCGCGATCCAGGACGAGCTCCACTCCGTCGATCCCGACCTGAAGATCGGAATCGCCGAGGCTCCATCGACCGGCAGGGTCTGGACCACCGCCGCCAGCCGCAAGGCGCTCGACCTCCTGAACGCCCTCCCCCACGGCGTCCTGGCGATGAGCAACGACATTCCCGGCTTGGTCGAGACCAGCCTGAACGTTGCCACGGCCGCGGCCACGGACGAGACGCTCGACATCCTGATCAGCATCCGCAGCTCCGTCGCCTCCGCCATGCGGACCACCAAGCGGGGCCTGCGCGCCATCGCCGAGCTCGCCGGCGCCGAAGTCCAGGAGACCGACGGCTACCCCGCCTGGAAGCCCGACCCCACCTCCCCCCTCCTCGCCCGCTTCCAGCAGATCCACGAGCGCCTCCTCGGCAAGCACGCCGAGCTCCGCGCCGTCCACGCCGGCCTCGAATGCGGCGTACTGGGAGAGAAGTTCCCGGGGATGGAGATGATCTCCTTCGGACCGGTCATCCAGGGAGCGCACTCGCCGGATGAAGCGGTGGAGGTGGCGTCGGTGGGTCGGTTCTGGGAGTTGTTGGTAGAGGTTTTAAAAGCTCTGAAAGATTAAGCGGGACATTAACCCCGTGGCGTTGATTTTTTTACCGCCGACCTTCGGAGCGCAAATCTGTCAGACTGCTGACAAGCTCTTATTAGAAAGGGAACGCAAGCAGGGCACCCTCATCTTGTTTCCTATTCGAATTGATGACGCGATATTTTCTATATTGGACGCCCTGAAAACCTCGCCGCCACTAAGTTGACACGACCGGATCTCCTTGAACCGAGGAAACCACTCTCTGAAGCAAAAACGATCCCAAGGCGCTGGACCGGTCAACGACCCCGAGAACTGTGGGTACCCGGAGGTCAGTCCGCTCTTGACAGCCAGACTCCTACAGGCAGTATATTTTTTCCCGCGAGCAGTGACCTGTCGTCGTCTCCCTCCGCCCCC
>DASWQX010001120.1:0-3917 GCA_036403495.1 Thermoanaerobaculia bacterium | reverse complement strand
AATATTATCTCCTAATAATTTCGGCGCATTGGTAGCTTCAAGCTCGATGGGAGCCTCAGTAAATTAGCCATACTAGTATTTCGCCAGAACTCGATATGGTGGCCCAAGTCTGCTTGGTTGGGCTAATGGCTTATCTGAATGTCGATGGTCATTCTTCTTTGAGCGTCTCATGCAGCCGACATTATATACTATTAATGTCGAATAGGGATAGAGATTGGCGGGCTACAGCGCCTGCAGTTCGGGTGGGCATTGTTGCTGCTAGGCAACCCTCGCCGGCGTTTACCCGCGGCCGCCCTTTAAGCTTGAAGTACCGAGCGGGGTATGTACAAGAGGTCGAGCTAGCGCCGCCGGGCTGATTGCCGGCGTCCCCGTCTGAACTTTAGTAACCCGCGCCGTCATCAAACCCCAGAGCCAACTGATTTTATAGCGCTCGACGTCCGCGTCGTCGTGGCCGGCCTCTCGCAGCAGGCGCAGGCACTCCCTTTTCCGGTAGATCTTGACGTGGGAAGGGCTGAACCAGCGGTAATAAAGATCACAGAGGCGACAGATTAGGTAATCGTCGCACCAGTCGGTGATCACCAGTTGACCGCCTGGACGCAGGACCCGGTTCATTTCGATTAGGGCGGCCGTGGGTTCCTGGATGTAGTGGAACACGTTGCAGGACACGACGACGTCGAACCGGCCGCTCTCGAAGGGAAGCCGCTCGGCCCAGCCGGCGGCGAGGCGGACGGCCGGGGGAGCTCCGCGGCGGGCCACCGCCAGCATCTCCGGGACGGGATCGACTCCGAACAACTGCGCGGCGGGATGCGAGCTCGACAGGCGGCTCAGCAAGGCTCCGGTGCCGCAGCCGACGTCGAGCAGCCGGTCCGACGGCTTCAGGCGCAGCCGGGCCAGCGTTTCCCGCGTGGTGGTCTCGATGTAGAACGACCACTTCGCGTCATACGTGGAAGCGAGGCGCGCGTACTCCTCGACGACGGGCGGCTTCGAAGCCGGGCTCTTCGATCCGTGGGGACTCCGGAGACGCATCACGGAAAGCATAGCGTGCGGACGTCGAGTCCAGATCACCCAAATGATGTATCCTCTTTATTAGAGAGAGCTGTTACTCTCAGGGACAGCGAAAGGAGGTCCATCATGCGAAAGGCCTATAG
Organism: Thermoanaerobaculia bacterium; assembly: GCA_036403495.1. GTDB lineage: Bacteria > Acidobacteriota > Thermoanaerobaculia > Multivoradales > UBA5704 > DATARR01. The sequence goes on along the minus strand of DASWQX010001120.1, from coordinate 2,769 downwards.
AACTCTCCTCCTGTTAGGTGTGCTCACGGTTAGTGCCGGCTTGGCGACCCCACGGCAAGCGGTGAGCGTGACCTGCACGCCTGTAGATGTGGCGTGTGTCCACTGCAGCCGGGGCTTCGCGAACTGCACGTCATACCAGTGCAGTGACGGCACAACGCGGATCTCGTGCTCAGGGTGCGGCCTCTGCATCTAGCGCCACCCTCAACGGTGCCGCTCAGCCGCGCCAGGCTTCCGCCACCTGCCTGGTGGCGGCGTTGAGGCGGTTCCAGACGTTGATGGTGGCGATGGCGAGGAGCAGGGCCGCGAGCGCCGGCTCGTCGTAGTGCCGCGCGGCCTCGGTCCAGATCTCGTCCGGCACCGGGTCGGGGCGGTCGCTGAGGCGGGTGACGGCCTCGGCGAGGGCCAGCGCGGCGCGTTCGGCGTCGGTGAAGTAGGGCGCGTCCCGCCAGGCCGCCAGGACGAAGAGGCGCTCGTCGGTTTCGCCGGTCTTCTTGAGCATGCGGCAGTGCATGTCGACGCAGACGCCGCAGCCGTTGATCTGGCTCGCCCGCAGTTGGATCAGGCCGATCGTGCCCGGCGGCACGCCGCCTTTCTCCGCGGACGCTCCCAGGGCTTGCAGGGCCTTCATGGCGTCGGGAACGATCATCACCGGGTTGCTCATCCGTGCTTGCATGGGGTCTATCCTCCAGGGGTTTCAGGTGTTTTTGGCAAAGTCGGGTTTGCGTCCGTCCATCCCTATGACGAACGGCGGCGGGGAAAAACGACACGCGCCTTTCCGTGGTGATAGAATTGCTGGAACGCAAAGGAGAGACGAATGGCGAACCAGGCGGTCGAGAACGGTGTGAAGCTGGTGGGCGAAACCTTCTTGCCGGGCACAAGCCTGATGATCGACGGCGACATCAAGAACGGTCTGGCCCACGCGGCGATCGGACTGCTGGCGAGGATGGCCCTGGGCCCCGTGGGCTTTTTCGCGGTGGCCGCGGACTCCTACTCCCGCTCGGTCACCGGCAAGGGCCTGCTCGACCACTTGTCGTCGGGATCTTCTACGCCACCGCCGGCGGCTCCGGGGCCGGTCGTCGTCGAAGACGTTCGGTGATTCCGGGCCGTTGCTGAAGAATCAGCCGAGCCCGGCGGCTCGCGCGATCAGCAACAACCCCGTCCCGACGGCGACGGCTCCGAGGGCTCGGTCGACGTGCGCACCGGCGGGTGCGAGACGCTCGGCGGTGATGGCGGCCGTCACGACGGCCATCACGCGAAGGTCCATGATCCCGAGGACCAGGGCGATCACCATCAGATTGCCACAGCAGCGGCCACAGTGGAGCCCGAGGCGCACGCCGTGCCGCCAGGCCGTGCCGGCGCCGGCCGGCAGGTCGTGCCCGGGGACCCGGCAGCAGGCGAGGGACCGCGCCTGCCACGCGGTGAGCTGAAAGGCGCCGGCGAGCAGGACGGCGAGGCCGGCGGCGACCGGGACGGCGCGCGCCAGCGCCGGTTGCCGCATCTCGAGCGACGCCAGCGCGACGCCCACCGGAAACGCCGCCAGCCCGAGCACGGTCCAGACGAAGAAGTAGCCGCAGCCCACGAGCGCGGTCAGGCCGCCGAGGCGCGCCCCGGTCTCGCGGTACCGCCACAGCATGGGGACGAGCGCCGGCAGCATCATCGTCACCATCATCACGACCCACATAGCGAGGAACGACGCGGCGGCGCCGGACCACGTCTGCCCGGGCATCCGCATCCAGGCCATCGACATCGTCCAGCCGCCGGGCATCGGCATCCCTCCCGACATTTCTTCCGACATGGAGGCGCACTCGTGGACGGTGAGCGCCGCGCCGGCGGCGAAGAGCAGCGCCGAGACGCCCCAGAAAGCTCGCTGAGAGGCTCGATTGGAAGCCATGGGGCGTCCTCCGCTCAGCCCTGGTTGTTCTCGTTGTACTCGTCGTGACGGCGCCACCAGATGCCCTTCTCGTTGCGGCCCCTGGGGGCGCGGTCGAGCCACTGGTACATGCCCCAGAGGCCGTCCAGCCCGCGCGCGTAGGTGGAATAGGTGTGGTACACGGCGCCGTCCTCGAGCACGAAGGCGCTCAGGCCCGGCCTCTCGCGAATGTACGTAGCCACGTCGGTTCCGGCCATGGCCGCCATCTTGCCGGTCTCCCCGCCATCGCCGCGCAACTGAAACGCCGGCTCGCGCCGGTAGTTGTAGTCCATGCCTCCCTCACGCTGTTGCGCCTCGGTGACCTGGACGCAGAAGTCGGAATTGAAGTCGCCGCCGGCCGAGGACGCCCACGGAAACGTCCACCCCATGCGTTGCTTGTACGTCTGCAGCTTCCCGAGCGGCGCGCGCGATACGGTCCAGAGCATCACGTCGTGGTTGGCCAGGTGCACGGCGAACCCGTTGAAACCGTCCGCGATCGCCGAGCAGGAGGGGCAGCCGGCCTTGTAGTCGGGCCCGAACATGAAGTGGTAGACAAGGAGCTGCGAGCGCCCTTGGAAAAGGTCCGCCAGCGAGGCGCTCCCGCCGTCGGTCTCGAATCGGTACTCCTTGTCGATCTGAACCCACGGCAGCTCCTGCCGCCGCTGCGCCAGCTCATCGCTGCGCCGCGTGAGCTCCTTCTCCTCCGCGAGCAGCGCGCGCCGCGCCGCGAGCCACTCTTCCCGTGTCCCGGTCGTGTGCGTGGTCATCGCTCCAGTCTCCTTCGCAGTGATGTTATTCTTCGACGAGCCGCGGTGGCTGTCGGTCGTGAAAACAGAGTTAACGCGAAGCGATGGCCGAGC
>DASWQX010001119.1:0-5113 GCA_036403495.1 Thermoanaerobaculia bacterium | reverse complement strand
CTGGCGTCGCTGAGAATTGGCACTCTCGGCATGAGAGTGCTAACGCAGAATACCCTCCCGGCTCTTCCATGTCAAGCCGGCTATCCGTCCAAACCACTGATAGAACGGCACTTCTCAGCCTTGTAGCGCGCTGGCAACGGGGCTATTGTAGCGCTTGTGGCCGCCTCGCGCAGGACTTTCTCGAAGGACGGACCGCTCGCCGGTCTGCTCTTCTCCGTCGCCGGTCCCGGACGGGTGGGATCGAGCCTGGCGCGCTGGGCGGTGGCCGCCGGAGCCGAGCTGGTGGCGGTCGCCGGCCGGCACCCCGGAGAGCCGGCCTGGCCGGGTGGGCCGCTCCAGGTGACTCTGGGGAATCTCGAAACGGCGGGGCAGGACCTGCTGCTGATCGCGGTGGGGGACGGCGCGGTGGCCGGAGTGGCGGCGGAGCTGGCCGGCCGGCCGCAGGCGCGGGTGGCGCTCCACACCTCCGGCAGCCTGGACGCCTCGGCGCTCGCGCCGCTGCGTGCCGGGGGATCGGAGATCGGCTCGCTCCATCCGCTGAAGGCCTTCCCACAGCCGCTCCCCGATCCCGCCGAGGGAAGGGCCGTCTTCTTCGCGGTGGACGGCGACGCGGGGGCGAAGGATCTGGCCCTCCGGCTGGCCGCCGCCTGGGGCGCCACCGGCGCCGAGGTGCCGCCGGAAGCGCGCCCGCTCTACCACTTCGCGGCGACCCTGGCGGCCGGCGGCGTGGTGACCCTGCTCGCCGCCGCCGCCGAGATCGCCGGCTCGCTCGGCCTGCCGGAGGCGGTCACCCGCGGCTACCTGGAGCTGGCGCGGGGTGCCCTCGCCGCCGCCGGGCGCACTCTGGACGCCGGCCGGCCGCTCGCCGAAGCCATCACCGGCCCCGGCGCCCGCGACGACCGCGAGACCCTCCGCCGCCATCTGGCGGCGCTCGGAAGCCTGACCAGGGGCAAGCTGCCGCTGGCGATCTTCCTGCTGGCGGAGACGCTGCACCAGACGGGGAGGGGCGGGGGGGAGGGGGAGAAAACAGGGACGTAAGGGACAGCAGGGACATCAGAATTGGGAAATGGTTATCAGTCCGGTGGTCCTTGTCCCTGCCGTCACTGTTGTCCCTTACGTCCCTGTTTGGCTTTTCAGCCGTGCGGGCTCCTGTCAAGACCCCTTCGTGAAGGCGCGCACGAAGATCGCGTCGGACCCCCCGTCCGATCGCCCTGCTTCCCAGGTGATCCGCCAGGAGCCCGCCGCCCAGGCGGCATGCCCGCACCCCTGCGAGTCGAAAGCTCCGCTCGCCTCCGAATTCACCGGAAAGGCGGGGCCGAGTGTCGTGACGCGCCCGCCGGTCGAGCCGAAGGCCCGCGCGCGAAGGCCACCACCATTGGTCGGCACCTGCCAGAGGAGGAGGAGATCGCCGGAATCGTCGAAGGCGGCATCGCGGACGATCGGGTAGCCGCCGCTCGGCACGGCCACCTGCTCGCGGCCGTCCGGCCGGCCGGAGGCGCCGAAGAACCGGAGATGGATCGAATCTCCGAGATTGCCCGGGACCGGCCAGGCGACCGCGAAGCCGCCGCTGGCGGGGTCCGCCGCGACGACGAACCTGAGGCCGGAGTAAAGGGATGCGACGTCGAATTCCTTGCCGGCTGGCGCGCCGCGATGAAAGCGGCGCGCTCGGATCACCTGCCGCGGGAAAGGGTGGCCCGAAGGTACCGCAAGACCGCTCCACACCGCCACGAAATCCTCGGCGCCGAGCGGAACCATCTGGAGGTCGGGAAGATAGATGGGCCGGTCGTTCACCACGATGCGGGGTCCGGCAGGGGCGCCGGTGGACGAAATCTGCTGGATCACGATGCTCTTCTGGCCGGCCAGCGTACGGCTCGCATACAGGACGCCGCCGGGCCCCGGCAAGATCCACTGGGTGTCGGCGGCGCCGACCGACAGGGGCGGTCCGGGAGCCGGCCGGCCGCTCAGATTCAGCCGCTGGCTGAAGACCATCGACGGAGACGAAGAGACCGTATCGAAGCGGCCGAAGATCAGCCGGAAGCCTTTGGGCAGCGGAGAGAGGAGCTCGGCGTGAAGGGCGTGGTCAGGGTCGCCGGCCGAGGCGAGTTGGACCGGCTCGGGGTCCGTCGCCGTGCCGTCCGGAGCGTAGTGGCGCCCCAGGAGGGAGGGGGGATCGCCGCCATCGCCGAAATCGCTCCAGACGATCTCCGTCGACTGATCGGGCGCCACGGCCAGGAGCGGACAGTCTAGGCCGGTCGCCGATTCAGGGGAGTCGACGGGGGAGTCGACGCGGGTCTCCGGCCCGGCAGGGCCCGGCTGAGCCGCGACGTCACGGGCACCCAGACCGCTCAGAACGGCCAGTACGAGGAGAATCGGGAGAAAGGACGACCGTTTTCGGTCCATTGGGACGCCTCCTGAAAGAAACCAGCACTCCTTTATACGGAGAGGGGCGGTGGCCCGTCGCACCATCCGCAATTGACGCGCACCCGGCAACGGGTGCTATGCTCCGATGTCCTATTTCAGCCCGCGCCCAATCCCTATGGTTTTCTTCAATTACAGCACGATGCAGATGGCGGCCAAGGTCGTCTACTACGGCCCGGGTCTCTGCGGCAAGACGACCAACCTCCACTACATCTATCAGCACACCGTCGGGGAATCGCGCGGCGAGATGGTCTCGCTGGAGACCGAGACCGACCGTACGCTCTTCTTCGACCTGCTGCCGATCGACGTCGGCTCGATCGCCGGCTTCAACACCCGCATCCAGCTCTACACGGTGCCGGGCCAGGTCTTCTACAACACCACCCGCAAGCTGGTGCTGAAGGGGGTGGACGGTGTCGTCTTCGTCGCCGACTCCCAACGGGCGATGCTGCAGACCAACGTCGAGTCGTTCCGCAACCTGGAAGAGAACCTGACCGAGATGGGGCTCGCGGTGGACACCCTGCCGCTGGTGCTCCAGTTCAACAAGCGCGACCTGACCGACATCTGCTCCACCGACGAGATGAACGCCGCGCTCAACCGCCACAACTGGCCCTTCTTCGAGGCCTCGGCGGTGACCGGGATGGGGGTGTTCGAGACCCTCAAGGGGATCTCGCGCTTCACCCTGATGTCGCTCAAGAAGCGGCTCGGCCGCAGCGAGCCGGCGGCGCGCCCCGTCGCGGGAGCCGCAGCGGCCGGAGCGCCGAAGCCGGCGATCCCGCCGCCCGCAGCGCCGCCGGCCGCGCCGTCCCCGAACCGGCCGGCCGCCGCGCCGCCCCCCCCGACCTCCGGCGCCTTTCCGCAGACGCCGCCGGCGCCCACAGCCGCCCCCCCTCAGGCGCAGGCCGCGGCTCCGGCGGCACAGCCGGCGCCTCGTCCCGCCGCCCCGCCGGTCGCCGCGCCGCCGAAGGCGCCGCCGGGCGTCAAGGGGCGCACGATGGACGTGCTGGGCGAGCTCGAGAAGCTCCGCCGTGAGGCCGCCGCCGGACCGGCCACCGGGCCCGTCCGGCCGCCGGCTCCCACCGGCCCGCGCCCCACCGTCGCGGCTCCCCCTCCGGCCCCCGCCCCGGCGCCCGCCGGCGCCGGCACGCCCGGCAGCAACGGCCGCGGCGAGCTGTCGCGCAGCATCGAGCTGACGCTCCGCCGCGCCGACTTCCAGCGCGCCCGCCGCGTGCTGGTCAGCTTCCAGGTGGAGGACGATCAGCACCGGGTGATGGACGCGGTCCGCGACCTGGCCGTGGACATCAAGGACGCCGCGAACCTGGAGAAGCTCCTCCTGCGCCTCAACATCGCTTTGCACTCCAAGGAATGAGAGGGCGGGCGCGATGAGGTGCCCCTTCTGCTCGGAGAATCGGGACCGGGTGGTCGATTCGCGGGAGAGCCGCGACGGCGCCACCATCCGCCGCCGCCGGGAGTGCCTGAGCTGCGGCCGGCGCTTCACCTCGTACGAGCAGATCGAGGACATCCCCTACATGGTCGTCAAGCACGACGGCACCCGCGAGGAGTTCAGCCGCAAGAAGCTGCTCGGCGGCCTGCTCAAGGCGTGCGAGAAGCGGCCGATCGCGCTCAAGCAACTGGAGTCGATCGTCGACCAGACCGAGACCATGCTCAACGAGCGCGAGGACCGGGAGATCTCCACCCACGAGATCGGCGCCTTCATCATGGAGCGCCTGCGGGAGCTCGACCAGGTCGCCTACGTCCGCTTCGCCTCGGTCTACCGCCGGTTCGAGGACATCGACGCCTTCATGGACGTCGTCAAGTCGCTGCTCAAGCCGGGCCACGACTAGGAGGCATGACCGCGATGGCCGCACGCTACGAGTCCCTCTTCCTGATCTCCCGCTTCCAGGCCGAGCTCGACCGCCTGTTCCAGGAAGCGATGCAGATTGGCGACGAGGGGCCGCTCGGCGAGTGGCAGCCGGCGATCGACGTCGTCGAGACTCCGGCCCTTGTGCAGATCCTCGCCGAGGTCCCCGGCTTCGCCGCCGCCGACCTCCGGGTCGAGGTGCGCGCCACGCGAGTGGTGATCTCGGGCACCAAGTCGACCGCGCTGCCGGAGGGGGGCCGGGTGCGCTTCCACTGCCTGGAGCGCGGCCACGGCCGCTTCACCCGCGAGATCCACGTGCTGTCGCCGGTCAACACCCACCTGGGGACGGCGGCGCTGCGCGACGGCCTGCTGATCCTGGACTTCCCCAAGATCCAGGACAAGCGGCAGGAGGCGCGCGTACTGCTTATTTTGGAGACAGAGGCGGAATCGAAGCCGGAGGGCGAGGAGGGCGTGGATGAGTAGCAGACCGCCAGGCGAGCCGCAGGACGAGGCGATCAAGATCCCCGACGTCCTTCCCGTGCTGCCGCTCAAGGACATCGTCGTCTTTCCCTACATCATCCTGCCGCTCTCGGTGGGCCGGGACAAGAGCGTCCTGGCGGTCGACCGCGCGCTCTCCGAAAGCCGCGTGATCATGCTGGTCGCCCAGCGCGACGCCGCCAACGACAACCCCGGAGAGGCCGACCTCTTCGAGGTGGGAACGGCGGCGGTCATCATGCGGATGCTCAAGCTGCCGGACGGCCGCATCCGCATCCTGGTCCAGGGGCTGGCGCGCGCCCGCGTGCAGCACATCAGCCAGATGGAGCCCTACCTCCAGGC
>DASWQX010001118.1:0-1963 GCA_036403495.1 Thermoanaerobaculia bacterium | reverse complement strand
TCGATAAACCACGAGATTACAACAACGGCGGACGCTAAGTCCTGCACGGCTTCATTCGTGGGAAGATCCTACCGCATTCAAGGATGATTTCAACCCGTACGTTCAATATGCTGACATGACAATTCTACGGCCCACGATCCTCGCCTTTTTATTGCTATTCGCCATTCTGCCGGCATTCGCCACAGCGCAGCCGCCGCCGCGGATCGAGGTCGAGGCGCCGCCCGCGCTGGCCGGGACCGCGGCCCAACTCCGCGCCATGGACCCCTCCCGGCTGGTGAGCGTGATGCACCTCGTGGGTCTCACCGACCCCGGGCCGCCGATCCGCGTGATCCTGGCGCCCGAGGGGAGCGGCGCGGCGACGGTGGTGCCCCCCTGGGTTTCGGGGTACGCGGTGGGGGAGCAAGGGGTGATCGTCCTCCTCCCGGGGCGCGTCCCCAGCTATCCGGACTCCTCGCTCGCCGATCTCCTGGCGCACGAGGTGGCCCACGTCATGGTGGCGCGGGCGGCGGGGGGACGGCCGCTGCCGCGCTGGTTCCATGAGGGGATGGCGATGATAGCCGGCCTCTCCTGGGGGTTCGACGACCGCTCCCGGCTGACCCTCGCCCTCCTCGTCGACCGGCCGGTCTCGCTCGCCGAGCTCGACGACCGCTTCGCCGGAGGGCAGTCGGAGGTCAACCGCGCCTACGCCATCGCCGGCTCCTTCGTACGCGACCTCTTCGACCGCTACGGCCAGGGGGTGGCCGCCCGCCTCCTGCGCGAGGTGGCGGCCGGCCACTCGTTCGCCGATGCCTTCCGCGTCGCCACCGGTGTCCCGATGGCCGCGGCCGAGTCCGACTTCTGGGCCCGCCAGACCTTCTGGTACCGCTGGGTGCCCCTGCTCACCAGCTCGGCCGCCCTCTGGATGATCGTCACCGCCCTCGCCCTCTGGGCGATCAAGCGGCGCCGCGAGCGCGACGCGGCTCTCAAGCGGGGGTGGGACCTGGAGGACGAGCGACTGCGCCTGGCCGCCGAAGCCAGGGCGCTGGCCGAAGCTCAGAAGATCGGCGAGATCCAGCGGGACGAAGCGGGCGAGTGGGTCAACTGAGCCGCCTCAGAGCTCCATCCGCTCCACGATCTCGCTGGTCGACCGTGTCACGTCCTCCCAGCACCACCCCTCCTCCTCGACCAGGCCGAGGAGCAGCCGCCGGCGGTCGATCAGGGATTCCAGGGCCAGCGCGAACTCCTCGTCCTTCACAGTGACGATCCCCGCCTTGCGCAGCGGTTCGAGCGAGGGGGGCGGTGGGGGATCTCCCGTCGGCTCCAGGTGCGCCTCGGCGAGCGTCGAGAGGAACTCGGCGATGGCTTGGCGCACGGGGTAGAACGCTCCTTTGTCCGGCCGCTGTTCGGGGCAGACCCCCGCGAATAGGGTGATCGCCTCGTCCAGCACGGCGACGCTCGGCGCCAGGGCCGTCTCGCGGGTGCTGCTGTGCACGCAGTGCAGGACCGGATAGGCGAGGTGCCCCTGGCCGACCTCCATCATCGGCATGGTGAGGCCGACCAGGTGATCGGGCAGCATCCCGAAGCTGGAGCCGTTCCAGGCGCGGAGCAGGATTTCGTGCGGCGTCCGTCCCAGGGCCGTGATGTATACAGCCAGCCGCCGCCGTTCGAGCTCCGCATTGACGATCGGCAGGAGGTACGTGACGATCAGGGTGAACATGGAAAGGCCGTTGGCCGCGGCGACCAGGGTCACGATTCTCCATCCCGGGGTGCCGGGCCGGTATTCGTTGTTGCCGAGAGTGACGATGGTCGAGCCGGTGAAGTAGATCCTCTCCCCGAGATCCGCGGGGCGGCCGGTGGCGGCGTGGAGGATGGCCCGCGGAGAGATCTCCATGACCAGCGTCCAGCCGATCCAGATCAGCAGGATCCAGAGCACCACCGTGAACAGCACGATGCCGAACCCGAGCGTCGACAGCGACTTGTGCGA
>DASWQX010001117.1:0-2163 GCA_036403495.1 Thermoanaerobaculia bacterium | reverse complement strand
ACGCACAAGTGGGTCGAAGCGCGTAGAGACGCTCCCAGCCCGTCCACGACACCCTCTCGCAGTCCACGGGGACGGCGGGACGTCTCCGCCGGAGCGCACCCCGCCCCATCCGCCACCACCCGCGAGAGGGCACCCTGTCTCAGAGGCCCGTTATTGCCTTTGAACCCTGGATGACCTTCGGCCTGACCAGAAAGGTCTTACACGCGCCGAACGGCCAGCCCGTCGCCGGAGACGTCCCGCCGTCCCCGTGGCCTGCACAGGGTATCGTGGACGGGCTGGGAGCGTCTCTACAAGCCCTCCGATCAACCGCAGCTTCTGCCCCGCGCAGGCGCCTAGATCCAGGGCCCCCGCACCCGCGCCAGCCATCCTTTCAGGTATTCCCCCTGCGGATGGGTGATGGCGACCGGATGGTCCGGCGCGGCGGCGAGCGGCTCGAGGAGGTCGACGCGCACCCTGGCCTCGACGGCGGCGGCGAAGAAGATCTGGCGGAAGAGCTTGGTGTCCACCGCGCCGCTGCAACTGAAGGTGAGCAGGAAGCCGCCGGGCTCGACGCGCGCCAGGGCGAGGCGGTTGAGGTCCTTGTAGGCGCGGGCCGCCGCGTCGAGGTCGGGGCGCTTGCGCACCAGGGGGGGCGGATCGCAGATCACCAGGCCGTAGCGCTCCTCGCGTTGGCGCAGATCCTCGAAGACGTTGGCCTTGACCCATTCGATGCGCTCGACCGGCAGGCCGTTCAGGACGGCGTGCTCGCGCCCGCGGTCGATCAGCCGCGCCGAGGACTCGACACAGACCACCCTGCCCGCGCCACCGCGCAGCGCGTAGAGGGCGAAGGCGCCGGTGTGGGCGAAGAGGTCGAGCACCGAGCGGCCGGCGGCGAAGCGCTCGGCGCGGCGGCGGTTCTCGCGCTGGTCGCAGTAGAAGCCGGTCTTCTGCCCGCCGGCGAACTCGGCCTCGAAGCGCAGCCCCGACTCGGCGAAGCTCGCCACGGCTGGCGGCTCGCCGGCGATCACCTCGTCCCCCTCGTAGGGAAGCCCCTCGGCCCGCCGCGCCGGCACGTCGTTGGACTGCACGATCGCCGCTTCCGGGAAGGCGGCGGCGAGGACGGCGTAGGCCTCGCCGCGGCACGCCTCGAGGCCGGAGGCCGTGATCTGGCTCACCAGCACGCCGCCGAAGCGGTCGACGGTCCACCCCGGAACGCCGTCCCCCTCGGCGTTGAGCAGCCGGTAGCCGGTGGTCTCCGGCGGCAGTACGGCAGCGCGCAGCGAGACCGCCTCGGCGAGGCGGTCGGCGAAGAAGCGGCGGTCGGCCGCGGCGACACCGGCGCCCAGCATGCGGACGCGGATCTGCGAGCGGGGGGTGTGGAAGCCGAGGCCGAGGACGGCTCCCCGCGCGTCGACGACGCGGACGAGGGGGGCTTCCGGGTCGCCGTCGAGGTGCGCCACGGCGCCCGAGAAGATCCACGGGTGCCCCTCCCGCACCGCCTTCTCGCGGCCGGGCTTGAGGTGGAGGCGGGGCTCGCTAACGGCCGGCTCCGCCGGGCTTGGCCGGGCTCGCTGGGGTTGGAGTCGCCGGAGCCGCTGAGATACTGAAGCGCAGGGAGCTGCTCCGCGCGGCCGGCGGCGCCAGGGTGATCCGCAGCTCGTAGTCGCCGGCCGCCAGCCCGGCGGGGAGGCGGAGGGTGGCCACGGCGCGGTCGGGCGCGCCGCCGGCCCCCTTGAGGAAGCCCGAGATCGCCAGGGGTCCGGCGGGGATCTCGCGATGGTCGGCGGCGATCACCGCCGCCTCCCCCTTCCAGGGGCCGGCGCCGAGGTTGTAGGCGACGAGCACCAGGCGGACCGCCTCGGCCGGCGCCAGCAGGGGTCGGGCAGCCGGCACGAACGGCTGGTCGCGGAGCAGGAAGGGGTTGGCGGCCGGCGCCCCCTCGTCGCCGCGCGGCTCCTCACGGACCACCAAGCCATGGCCCGGCGCCGCCGGGATCAGCGGCGGCAGCAGGATCGCCTCCCCCTGGCCGAAGGCGGGCACGTGGAGCGCCGTCACCTTGAGGCCGGAGACGCCGTTGGCGCCGTTGCGCACCAGCACCCGCAGCGAATAGTCGCCGGGGAGCAGGTCGAGATGGCCGAAGAACTCAAGGCCGCTCTGGCGCACGGCGGAGGCGGTCCTGGCGAG
>DASWQX010001116.1:0-7965 GCA_036403495.1 Thermoanaerobaculia bacterium | reverse complement strand
GCGGAACACTAAGGAGCTTCTGGAGTTCGCCGACATCTTCCGGAAGGAAGAGGCGGACCTCATCTCCCTTGCCGAGTCGATCGACACCTCAAGCCCGGCTGGCAGGTTCTTCTACACCCTAATTGCGGCGCTTGCCGAGTGGGAACGGGAAGAGATCTCGGCTCGGATCGCGGCGTCGGTGCCGATCCGGGCGAAGTTGGGTAAGCACATTGCCGGCATAGGTCCCTTCGGCTACCGCTGGGAAACCAAGGGTGGCCTCGTCCCTGATCCGGTGGAAGCGCCTGTTGTTAAGCTCGCGTTTGAATTGTTCCGGGAGCATCGCCTCATCGGCCGTGTCACCCGGCTGCTCAACGAGGCGGGATACCGGAACCGGAAGGGGGACCTATTTAACGATACAAGCCTCCGCTGGCTTCTCACCAACCCTGTTTCCAAGGGCCTGCATCGGGGCAACTACTCCAGGAGCGACGGTGTGAAGCGTCTGCTGAAGCCCGAAAACGAGTGGGTGTGGACCAAGGTCGAGCCAGTCGTGTCCGAGGAACTATGGGATGAGTGCAACGCCTACCTCACAGAGCGGGCGGCGAAAACGAAGCGTATAGGTCGGCCGGCGGTACATCTCTTCTCCGGCGTGACCTTCTGCTCGTGCGGCCGGAAGATGTACGTCCCCTCGAACTCTCCTAAGTATGTGTGTAAGAGCAGGCTGGGAGGATGCTTCAACAAGATCCCCATCGTTGACTTGGAGCGGGTCTTCCACGAGAAGCTCCGAAGCTTCTTCCTCGATCCTGAGCAGGTGGCCGCGTACCTCTCGGAGGGGGATGAGGCCCTGAGACAGAAAGAGGAACTCTTGGAGACCCTTGCCCGGGAGCGCTCTCGACTGTCCTCTGAAATGGACAAGCTCTATCGCCTCTATCAGGAGGACGGTCTTTCCGCCAAAGCCTTCCGGGAGCGTCACCATCCGCTTGAAGAACGGGCAGGGCAGCTTGAGACTGAGATACCCCGCCTCCTGGGGGAGATCGACTTCCTGAAGATCCAGCAAGTCTCGTCTGCCGACTTCGCCATTGAGGGTGGGTCTCTCTACTCCCGTTGGTCGGAGCTATCCTTTGAAGACCGGCGGCAGATTGTCGAGCACGTGGTTGACCGGATCGTCGTGGGCCAGGGGAAGATCGAGATCAACCTCGCCTACACCCCAGCCACCACTCCTCCCTCCGGTCCTTCTCCCCCTAAAGTCCTGGTAAAAAGGCACCATACTCAGACCATTGCGGCGGGCTGGTCGATATTGCCGCGTATCTGCCGGTGCGAGAGGTCTGGATGGCGCCGGGTTGGGACCGCCAGGGGTGCGCCGGAAAGCTCCTCGATCTTCCCGGCGTCAGGCCGCGATTCCTCTGGCGGGGGAAGCATCTGGCGGTGGGGCGCTGGCGCCTCACCGCGCTCCACCCGGCGGCGGACGACGACGGTCCGGTCAACGAACGCTCGCTCGTCCTCCTCGCCGAAGCCAACGGCCGGCGGGCCCTGCTCACCGGCGACATCGAGAGGGGAGCCGAGCGCGAGCTCGCCGACTGCTGCGCCAAGGATCTGCGGGCGGACCTCCTCAAGGTCGCCCACCACGGCAGCCGCACCTCGTCCACCGAGGATTTCCTGGACGCCGTGGCGCCGCGCCTGGCCCTCATCTCGGTGGGGGTCGACAACGTCTATCACCACCCCTCGCCCGAGATCGTCGAGCGTCTCGGCGGCCGCTCCCGCCTCCTGCGCACCGATCGCGCCGGCGAGATTGTGGTCCGCTTCGGCCGCGACCGGCGGCTGCGGATCGAAATGCCGGGGGAGCCGAAATGAGGCTGCCGTGATCCACGTCATAATGCCGGCCATGCAACCCGTCCTCGCCATCGTCGGCGCCACCGCCACCGGCAAGAGCGCGCTGGGGATGGCGCTCGCCCAGGAGCTCGGCGGCGAGATCGTCAGCGCCGATGCGCTGCAGGTCTATCGCGGGCTCGACCTCGGGACGGCGAAGCCGGGGGCGGCCGACCGGGCGCGGGTGCCGCACCATCTGATCGACATCCTGGAGCCGCACGAGCTCTATTCGGCGGGAGAGTTCGCGCGCCGGGGGCGCGAGGCGATCGGCGAGATCCAGGGGCGGGGGAGGGTGCCGGTCGTGGTCGGCGGGAGCGGCCTCTATCTGCGGGCGCTGTTCCAGGGGATGAGCCCGATCCCCGCCGGCGATCCCGAGGTGCGGGACGCCCTCCGCGCGCGGTTGGAGGCCGAGGGGCTCGACGTCCTGCGGGCGGAGCTCTCCCGCGTCGATCCGCCGACGGAGAGACGGCTCGCGGCCGGCGATACGCAGCGGGTGCTGCGCGCCCTGGAGGTGGCCGAGGTCACCGGCCGCCCCCTCTCCGCCTGGATCGCGGAGCAACCCTTTGGGACTCAAGCCATTGCGGCCGTGCGCGTTGGATTGACGCTCCCGCGTGCCATCTTATACGATCGAATCGCAGGCCGCGTTGCCTGGATGATGGAAGCGGGGTGGCTGGCGGAAGTCGAAGGGCTTCTCCGGCTAGGTTTGTCTCCCCGGCTTCCGGCTTTCCAGGCGATAGGGTATCGTCAGCTCGTCCGTCACCTGGAGGGGGATGGGTCTCTCGAGCAGGCGGTCGCCGAGATCGTCAGAGAGACTCGGCGTTTCGCCAAACGACAGGAGACCTGGTTTCGGAAAGAGCCGGATGTCACCTGGTTCTCGGCCCAGGAACTAAAACGGCAGATTCCGGGGGTATTAGAACATGCCAAGCACAGGGGTCTCGGGAGGGCGTATGGCTAAGCACAACATCAACATTCAGGATGGGTATCTCTTCCAGAGCCTCAAGGAAGGGCAGACGATGTACCTCGAGCTGGTGACCGGCCGCCATCTCCTCGGGCGGCTCAAGCGGTTCGACCGATTCGCGGTGGTCCTCGAGAGTGAAGGCAAGGAAATCCTCATTTACAAGCATGCCATTGCCACCATCTCCGCGGCGCCTCCCGCTTCCTGAGGTCCGGCGCCGCCCAGGGCGCCGGATCGCCGCGGCGGCGGTCCTCGGCGTCCTGCTGGCGGCGAGCCTCGCCTGCACCTCGGCCGCGCCGCCTCCGCCGACCGTCCGGGAGCCTGTTCAGCGGGCTCCCGTGCCTCTCGCGTTGGAGCCGGCCGACCGCCCCTACCTGATCGATCCTCTCGAAGGCTACTCCCACGCCGGCGAGGCGGACCCGCAGTTGCGCGCCCGGCTGGCGAGCGCCTGGCGGAACCTCGTCGACGCCGGCGACACCGAGGGTGCGGCCAAAGCCGCCGCGGAGATGCTGGAGGCCAGCCCGGACTTCCTGCCGGCCCAGGTCCTCGCCGCCCAGGTGGAGTTCGCCCGGGCCGAGAACACGCACGTGGTCGCCCGCCTGCTGCCGGTCGGCGACGCGCTCCCCACCTACACCGCGTGCCAGTTGCTGATCGGCCGCGCCGCCGAGCGTCTCGGCGACACCGCCCTCGCCTACTCGGCCTACCGCTCCGTGGCCGCCCGCAGTTCGCTCGCCCTCAAGCGGGCCGGCGAGCTCCACCCGCGGGCGATGGAGATCGTCTACAACCGGCTCGGCGAGGCGCTCCGCGCCGCCAAGCTCGACGAGGCGGGCAAGCAACTCGCCCTGCTCCAGGGGTGGGGCCCCTCGGAGACGATCACTCTGGAGGCGGCGCGCAAGGTGGCCCGGGCGCGCAACGACCTCCCCTCCGAGCTCGCGGCGGTCAAGGAGATCGCCGCCCGCTCTCCCGGCGACCGCCCCCTGCTGGAGCGCCGCGCCGAGTTGGAGCTGGCGGTGGGGGACCCGAGCGCCGGCCTGCAGATCGTGCAGGACCTCGCCGCCGCCAACCCCAAGGACCCCGACCTCGCCCGGAAGCTGGAGGCGGCCAAGTTCCGCTGGCGCCTCTCGCAGCTCCCCAAGGACATCCAGGACATCGCCGCCAAGCCGGAGCTCAACCGGGGCGATTTCGCCATCCTGCTCTACTGGCTGGTGCCGCAGGTGCGCAACAGCCGCCCCACGGCGGGACGGATCGCCACCGACGTGCTCGACAACGCCCACCGGGAAGAGATCGTCCGCGTGATCAACCTCGGCCTGATGGACGTCGATCCGACCCAGCACCGCTTCTATGCCGGCTCCCCCGTGCGGCGGGGTCAGGCCCTGCGGATCGTCCTCCGCATGCTCGCGCGTTTCGGGGCGGCCTCCTGCGCCAACGGCAACGCCGAGGGGGGGGACGTCTGCGACGTTTCGCAGGGGTGCGACCTGATGTCCCCCGGCGACGACTGCGACGCGTCCGCGGCCCTGTCCGGCACCGGCAGCGTGGAGATCCTCCGCCGCAGCCTCAAGCTGCTGGGCGGGGCCTGATTTTCTGCCGAAGAGCCCTCGGGCGATGACCTTCACCATCCCGAACCTCCTCTCCCTGCTCCGCATGGGGTTGATCCCCCTGTTCGTCATCATGATCGTCAACGGCGACCTCCCCAAGGCGCTGCTGGTCTTCGTGATCGCCGGGGTCACCGACGCCCTCGACGGCTTCATCGCCCGTTTCTGGCACCAGCAGTCCCCCCTCGGCGCCTACCTCGACCCGATGGCCGACAAGCTGCTGCTCACCACCGCCTACGTCATGCTGGCGATCCCGAGCTTCAACCACGGCACGCGCATCCCCTCCTGGGTGACCATCCTGGTGATCGCCCGCGACGTGCTGCTGGTCTCGGTGGCGCTGGTGATGTACCTGGCGCTGGGGGTGAAGAAGTTCCCCCCCTCCATCCTCGGCAAGGTCAACACCGTCGCGCAGGTGCTGGCGGTGGTGCTGGTGCTGGTCTCCGGCACCTTCCCGGCCCTGCGGTCGATCGAGCTGACCGCCGACACCTGCCTCTTCCTGGTCGCCGGCCTCACGGTCGCCTCGGGGCTCGACTACGTCTACCGCGCCAGCCGGATCGAGAAGAAGCCGGGGGCCTCGGGCGACCCGCCGGTCTGATACCATCGTGGGGAGCCACGATGTCTGATTTCGTTCACCTCCACCTCCACAGCCAGTTCAGCCTGCTCGACGGGGCCAACCGCCTCGACGACGTGATCAAGGCCGCCGGCGAGGCCGGCATGCCGGCCGTGGCGCTCACCGACCATGGCAACATGTTCGGGGCGATCGAGGTCTACAACAAGGCGCGGGCCGCCGGCATCAAGCCGATCGTCGGCATGGAGGCGTACGTTGCCCTGGGGAGCCGCTTCGACCGCACGCCGGGGCGGGGGAGCAGCAACCACCTGGTCCTCCTGGCGAAGAACGAGGAGGGCTACCGCAACCTCCTCAAGCTCACCTCGGCCGCCTTCCTCGAAGGGTTCTACTACAAGCCGCGGGTCGACAAGGAGCTGCTGCGCCAGCACAGCGAAGGGCTGATCTGCCTCTCGGCCTGCCTCAAGGGGGAGGTCAACGAGCACATCGTCGCCACCCGCGAGCGCGAGGCGGAGGCCGCGGCCAAGGAGTTCCTGGACATCTTCGGCGAGGGGAACTTCTACCTGGAGATGCAGGACCACGGCATCCCCGAGCAGCGGCTCGCCAACGAGGCCGTGCGCCGGATCGCCGCCCGCAACAACATCCCGCTGGTGGTCACCAACGACTGCCACTACCTGCGCAAGGACGACGCCTTCGCGCACGACGTGCTGCTCTGCATCGGCACGCAGAAGACCTTCTCCGACCCCGACCGCCTGAAGTACGCCTCGGACAACTTCTACATGAAGTCGGCCGAGGAGATGCACAAGATCTTCCCGGACGACCACGCGGCGATCGAGAACACCCTGGCGATCGCCGAGAAGTGCAACCTGGTGATCCCCACCGGCACCTACCACCTGCCGGAGTTCCCGGTGCCCCCGGGCTACACCCTCCAGAGCTATTTCGACCAGGTGGCCCGCGCCGGGCTGGAGGAGCGGCTCGGCGAGCTCCGCCGCCGCCGCGAGCAGGGGAACGTCCGCTATCCCGACGAGGCCTACCGCACCCGGCTCGACTACGAGATCCAGGTGATCAACAAGATGGGCTTTCCCGGCTACTTCCTGGTGGTCTGGGACTTCATCCGCCACGCCCGCGAGCACGACATCCCGGTGGGGCCGGGGCGCGGCTCGGCGGCCGGCTCGGTGGTCGCCTACGCCCTGCGGATCACCAACATCGATCCGCTGCAGTACGACCTGCTGTTCGAGCGCTTCCTGAATCCCGACCGGATCAGCATGCCGGATATCGACATCGACTTCTGCATGCGCCGCCGCGGCGAGGTGATCCACTACGTCGGCGAGAAGTACGGCCGCGACCGGGTCGCCCAGATCATCACCTTCGGGACCCTCGCCGCCAAGGCGGTGATCCGCGACGTCGGCCGGGTGATGGGCGTGCCCTACACCAAGGTCGACCGGATCGCCAAGATGATCCCGGACATGACCAAGTCGCTCGCCGCGGTGGCCAAGGAAGAGCCGCTGGCCGGCGAGGCCGCCCGCGACCCCGAGATCAAGCAGATCATCGACGTCGGCAGCCGCCTGGAAGGGCTCACCCGCCACGCCTCGGTGCATGCCGCGGGCGTCGTCATCACCCCCAGCCGCCTCGACGAGCTCGTCCCCCTCTACAAGGTCACCAAGGGGGACGAAGAGCAGGTCATGACCCAGTGGGACATGAACGTCATCGAGAGCCTCGGCCTGCTGAAGATGGACTTCCTGGGGCTGCGCACCCTGACGGTGATCGACGACGCGGTGAAGATCGTCCGCCAGCTAGGGACGCCGCTCGACCTTGAGGAGATCCCGCTCGACGACCCCGAGACGTTCCGGATCTTCTCCGACGGGCGCACCAGCGGCATCTTCCAGTTTGAATCGCGCGGTATGACCGACCTGCTCAGGCGGGTCAAGCCGACCGCCTTCGCCGAGCTGGCGGCGTTGAACGCCCTCTACCGGCCGGGCGCCATGACCCTGATCGACGAGTACATCCAGCGCAAGCAGGGCAAGAAATTCTCCTATCCCGCTCCCGAGATGAAGCCGATCCTGGAAGAGACGTACGGCATCATGGTCTATCAGGAGCAGGTGATGCTGATCGGCGTGGAGGTTGCGGGCTTCACCATGGCCGAGGCGGACACCCTCCGCAAGGCCATGGGCAAGAAGAAGGCCGACGTCATGGCCAAGATGAAGGAGAAATTCGTCGACGGCGCAGCCGGCCGCGGCATGCCGCGCGATAAGGCTGCCGGGCTCTGGGACAACATCGAGCCCTTCGCAGGCTACGGCTTCAACAAGAGCCACAGCGTCGCCTACGCCAACCTCGCCTACAAGACCGCCTATCTCAAGGCCCACTTTCCCGTAGCCTTCATGGCGGCGATGCTCAACTCCGAGCTCAATTCCACCGACGCGATCGCCAAATACACGGGCGAATGCCGCAACATGGGGATCGACCTGCTGCCGCCGGACATCAACGAGAGCGGCTGGTACTTCACCGTGGTCGGCGCGTCGATCCGCTTCGGCCTCGGCGCCGTCAAGGGGGTGGGGGAGGGCGCCATCGAGGCCGTGCTCGCCGCCCGCCGGCCGGTCGGCCGCTTCCGCAGTCTCGCCCATCTGGCGACCGAGGTCGACCTGCGGGGGGTCAACCGCAAGGTCTTCGAGTCGCTGATCAAGGCCGGGGCCTTCGACAGCCTGGGCGTCCACCGCACCGCGCTCTGGACCTCGCTCGACGGCCTTCTGGACTATGCCCAGCGGCGCCGCCGCGAGCGCGAGGAGGGGCAGCACAGCCTGTTCGGCGCCATGGTGAGCGCGGGGGAGTCGATGGAGCCGGTGCCGGACGCCTCGGTCAAGCCCTGGCCCGAGCGCGAGCGGATGCGCAACGAGAAAGAGGCGCTCGGCTTCTTCCTCACCGGCAATCCGCTCTCCGAATACCAGGAGGCGCTGGAGCGGTCGGTCAGCCACACCACCGCCTCCCTCAAGGAGGGGCCCCCGGACGGCACGGTC
>DASWQX010001115.1:0-3170 GCA_036403495.1 Thermoanaerobaculia bacterium | reverse complement strand
CGCTTCGAGGACGTGCCGCACCTTGTCTTCGAAGAAGAAATCGTGTTCGAGGCCGACGACCGTCAAGGCCCGGTCCATCTTCTGCGAATAGTCCGCGCTGTGCTCGTCGAAGCTCAAGCGGGGGCTCCGTGAGGTGAATGGAAGATCGCGTCCAGCCCCTGCTCGAGCGGCCGGGCCCTGAAACCGAAGGCCCGGGCCGCGCTCCCCGAATCGTGGCTCTTCGGGCTGAACAGGCGCGCCACCTGGTCGGCGTAGAGCGGCGGCCGGTCGAGCGGCAGGAGGGCGAAGGCGCGGGCGGCGAACGCGAGCAGGCCGGCGGGCACGCCGAGGGTCCGCGGGCGGGTGTGGAAATAGGCCGCCAGACGCCCGATTAGCTGCCGGTAGGTCATCTCTTCGGGCCCCGCGAGCGTGTGGACGCCCCCCTCGCCCGGCGCCGTCACGGCGCGGCAGAGGCCGTCGATGACGTCGTCGAGATAGACCGGCGCCAGCCGCGGGCTACCGTCGCCGGGAACCGGCACCCAGCGCCCCGCACGGCAGCGTTCGATCAAAGCCGAGATCCCCTCGCCGGAGCTCCCCGCCGTGCTCCCCTCCGTCCCGTAGACTTCGGCGGGCCGCAGGATGTTCCACGCCAGCCCCGAGTCGCGGACCATCGCTTCGGCGCGGATCTTGGACCGGCTGTAGGCGCCCCCCTCGGGGGAGATGGCGCGCGTGCTCACCAGGGTGAACCGCCGGGCGCCCCCCCGCCGGGCCTCGGCTACCAGGTTCAGGGTGCCGGCGGCATTGACCTCCTCGTAGCGGGCGCTCCGGTTGGTGTGCGTGACGGCCGCCAGGTGGAGGACCTGGTCGATCTCCGTGCAGGCTCCGGCGAGGCTCTCCGGCCGGGTCACGTCGGCGCGGATCGACCGCCAGCCCGGCGGCAGGGAAGCTTCCGGGCCGCGGTGCAGGACGGCGCCGGTGACCCCCTGCCGGTGCAGCGCCGCCAGCAGCGGCCGGCCGAGCCGCCCCGGGCCGGTCACCAGGACCCTCATGGCACGTCCCTCCGCCGGAGCTCCCGGAGCCGGTAGCGCACGAGGTTGCCCAGGAACTCGACGACCGCCGACATCCTGACGAAGGAGCGCCGGCCGGTCAGGCCGAGGAACTCCGTCTCGATCTCGCCGATGCGAAATCCCAGCCGGCGGGCCTGGATCATGATCTCGGCGTCGATGAACCAGTCGTCGGATTGCAAGCGGAGCCGCTCATAGGCCGGGCGGGTCAGGATCTTGGGCTTGGCGTTGACGTCCTGCACCGAAAGCCCGGGGAACAGCAGATGAAAGAGCCCGTTGAAGACCAGCGAGAAGAGCTTGCGCTTGAGGCCGTCGCCGCGGCGGGAGCGGTAGGTCTTCGCCAGATCGAGCCCCTGTTCACGGAGCAGCCTGTAGATGCGCACCAGATCCCCGACCAGGACCTGGCCGTCGCCATCGATGATCGCCAGGCAGTCCCCGGTGGCGAGGGCCAATCCGCTGCGCAGGTCCCAGCCCATCATCCCCCGCTTCTCCACCGCCGAGCACACGATGCGGGGATCTCCCGACGCCAGCTCCCGCACGACGTCCGGGGTCGGGTCACTGCTGCCGGCGACGAAGTTCCCCACCAGCACGAGCTGATAGTCGCCGATCCCCGCCTCCGTCAGCACCTGGCCGATGCCGGCCGCATAGGAGCGCGCTTCGCCGCCGGAGCGGTAGCAGAGGACGACGACGGAGAGCTCCGGATTCATGGGGGATTTCGCCGCGGCGTCCGCTCTCTATTCGAGCAGCAAGGCGCGCTGCCGCGGCGTCAACGGGCGTTTCAGGATCCGCTCGGCGGGCCGATAGCCGGCCGGCGCGACACCGAGGCCCCCCCACAGAGGGTCCACCTGGGAGGGGTCCACCAACCGCCAGATCCCCTTCCGATCGTCGAAGTTCAGGATCACCAGCGTCCCGGAGGCGAAGCGATCGGCCGCGCAGGTGCCCGCCGCGAAGCATTCCGCCTGCTGCTCGTGCCAGCAGTCGAGCCCCTCGGAGGTGGCCCGGCAGCCCGTCCCGCGGTCGGGAGCCAGGCGCAAACCGTGAATCGCGGGATCATCATAGAGCAGCACGAGCCAGCTCTGCGCCAGATAATCGGCCTCGGTCGCGAGATACAGATCCGGCGTCGGCCCGCTGCGCAGAATGATCCCGGTGCCGGGCGTCAGCGCGGGGGCGGCGGTGACGATCGACAGCAGCTCTCTCTGGTGCAGCCGCCAGGTCGCAACCCACAGGTCCTGACGCTCCAGCCCTCCCCAGACTCCGAAGCCGACGAAGAGGGCCGGCACGATCAGCAGAGCGGTCCGCGCGCGCGGCCAGCGTTGCACCGCCCAGCCGGCCAGGACGGCGAGCGCGAGAGACGCCCAGGTGCGCGACAGGATGTGCGTGCGGTAGTGCAACTCCGCCATCTGCAGTCCGGAATACGCGGCGTTCGCCACCAGGGCCATCACCGCGAAGATCGCGGCCAGCCCGAGAGTCCGGACCGCCGGTTCCGGCGCCTCCGGATCGCCTGCCTGGCGGACCCGCCACGCGAACCCCGCCGCCGCCAGGGCCGCGCCGAGCCCCATCGCCCACAGCGGGATCGCCGCCGGCGGCCGGGGATACCAGACCGGATGCGCGAAGGCCCAGCGCCAGGGCGCGAAGTTCTCCCCCCACAGGCTGAGGATGCGCTGGAGACGCCCCGCGAGCGGCATCGGCGCCATGGCCACCGCGGCGTAGCCCGTGGCGTCGTGCAGAAACCGCCACTCGATGGGGACCGCGGGGGCCAGGGTGAGTCCGAGGGCCGCGAACAGAAGCAGCATCCGCCGCCAGGCCCGGAGCCCGGTCCGCCAGAGCAGGAGCCCCGGCACGAACGGCAGGGCGGGGATCGCGATGTCGAGCGTCCAGAGGCTGACGGCGATGGCGGCGCAGGCGAGCGCGATCCAGCCGGCGCGCCCCCCCGCCAGGTACCGCAGGCAGGCGCCGAGAGCGAGCAGCAGCATGAGCGCGGCGAAGTTGTAGCCGAGAGACGTGAGGTTGTCGGTCAGGTAGTCGCTGGTCGCGGTCAGGGTCAGGCAGATCGCCAGGAAACGGGTGAGCCGCCGTCCCGGCAGCAGGAGCCGCGCGATCCAGCCGGCGGCGAGGGCCTGGCCGAGC
>DASWQX010001114.1:0-4376 GCA_036403495.1 Thermoanaerobaculia bacterium | reverse complement strand
CCGGCCACCCTGGTGACCACCGAGCGCGAGGCGCTGCGCCCTCCGCTTCGAGATCGACGGCGGCGAGGCCTCCCTGGTCTTCACCACCGACAATGGGACGGCCGAGGGTGCCGAGCTGCCGCTCGCGGAGGTCGGCGCCGTCTGGTTCCGCCGCTGGATCTTCGAGCGGCGCCACGAGGCCGTGGACCTGCTGGCGCGCCCGGCGGCGGACAACCACACGCTCCACTACGAGCTCCGGCGCCACCTCAACCTGGAGTCCCGGCGGCTCAGCGACTTCCTCTATTCGAGCTTCGCCGATCGCTCCTGGCTCAGCCACCCCCGGCGGTCGAACCTCAACAAGCTCGACGTCCTCCAGCGCGCCGCCCGCGCCGGCCTCGCCACGCCGGCCACCCTGGTGACCACCGAGCGCGAGGCGCTGCGCCGCTTCTGCCTGGAGCGCGGGCCGGTGATCACCAAGTCGATCGGCGAGGTCGACGCCTTCCTCGACGGCGAGGTCTCGCACTACCTGTACACCACCGCCCTCGGCCTCGCGGAGATCGACGCGCTCCCCGTCCGCTTCGCCCCCTCGCTCTTCCAGGAGCAGGTGGAGAAGGCCTACGAGGTGCGGGTCTTCTACCTGGCCGGCGAGCTCCACGCCATGGCCATCTTCTCGCAGAGCGACGATCAGACCCGGGTCGATTTCCGCCAGTACAACCGGCAGCGGCCGAACCGCAACGTGCCCTACCGCCTCCCCGCCGCGACCGCCGCCGCCCTCCGCCGCCTGATGGACGACCTCGACCTCGAGACCGGCTCGATCGACCTGCTGGTGCGGCCGGACGGCGGCGAGGTCTTCCTGGAGGTCAACCCGGTCGGGCAGTTCGGAATGGTCTCGAAACCGTGCAACTACCCCCTGGAGCGGAAGGTCGCGGAGCTGCTCCTCCGCAAGGCCGACCCCGAGAAGAGCCCTGATGAAAGACGACCCTGAAGACATCTTCGCGCGCCTCTCGCTCGAAGGGCAGGAGCTGGCGCCGGTGATCTACCGCCACCTGCACCCGCGGGCCAGCCGCGCGACGGTCCTGCGGCTCGTCGAGTGCCGCCCCTACCGCGCCACCGGCTACATCTGTGGGAGCTTCCGCAAGCCGATCTCGAAGTGCTGCGGGCGCGATGAGGAGCCCTGAGGCCGTCTTCTCCCTCTTCGCCTGCTGCCTGCCGGTCAAGGGAGCGCGGCGCAGCCTCGTCTGCGATCTCCAGCGGCAGTCGTTCCAGCTCATCCCCAACGGCCTCTACGAGATCCTCACCGAGCACGCCGGCGAGACGGTGGACCAGATCAAGGCGGCCTACGGTCACGAGTACGACACGGAGATCGACGAGTACTTCGCCTTCCTTCTGCACCACGAATTCGGTTTCTGGTGCGGCGACCCCGAGCGCTTCCCGCCGCTCGACCTCACCTGGGAGGCGCCGGAGCGGATCACCAACGCCATCCTCGACCTCGACGAGCGCTCGGACCACGACGTCCCGAAGATCCTCGCCGAGCTCGACGACCTCGGCTGCAAGGCACTGGAGGTCCGCTGCTTCCACGCCATCCCGCTGCGCGAGCTGCGCGCCCTCCTGGAGGCGGCGCTGCAGAGCCGGCTGCGCTCGATCGACCTGCTGATCGGCTTCACCCCCGAGCTCACCCCGGAGGCCCTCGCCCTCCTCGTCGCCGAGCACCGCCGGGTGAGCAGCGTGGTGGTTCACTCGGCGCCCGCGAACCTGCGTCTCCCGCCGAGCCAGACCGGCGTCACGATGGAATTCCGCGCCGAGGTGATCGGCTCTCCCGCCTGCTGCGGCCGGATCCACCCCGGCTACTTCGTGGTCGACCTGGAGACCCTCGCCGAGGGGCAGCGGCACAACACCTGCCTGAACCGCAAGATCTCGGTCGACGCCCGCGGGGAGATCCGCAACTGCCCGTCGCTGCCGCGGTCGTTCGGCAACGCGCGCCAGGTGTCGCTGCACAGCGCGCTGGCGCACCGCGACTTCGCCGCCCTCTGGTCGATCAACAAGGATCAGATCGACATCTGCAAGGACTGCGAGTTCCGCTACGTCTGCACCGACTGCCGCGCCTATCTCCAGAACCCGTCGGACCTCTATTCGAAGCCCTCCAAGTGCGGCTACGACCCCTATACCGCCGAGTGGCGTTCCTCGGCGGAACCGCCGGCCGCGCTGGCCGGCATCACGAAAGGAGTATCCCCATGAAGAAGAAGATGGAAAGCCTCGGCGACAAGCTGTTCCGCCCGCTGACGGCCACCGAGCAGAAGCGGATCACCGCCGCCATCACCACCACCACGGCGGTGACGATCTACGAGACCGCCAACCCCAACCCCGACACCCAGCGCGACGGCGACCACGAGTAGGCCGCCCTCAAGGAGGGGAGGGGGCTCGCCTCCCTCCCTCCCTTTTCCGCGGGAGCTTTCAAAGAATCGGACCCCTTTCTTTGAAAGCCC
The DNA here is from genome assembly GCA_036403495.1 of Thermoanaerobaculia bacterium. GTDB lineage: Bacteria > Acidobacteriota > Thermoanaerobaculia > Multivoradales > UBA5704 > DATARR01. Next base: position 1,914 of record DASWQX010001114.1, on the reverse strand, counting down.
TCCGAGCTTTGCAAGCCCGCTTTCAAAGTTTCCCGAGCTTTTAAAGAAACGGGCCGTTTTCTTTGAAAGTCTCCCGAGCTTTGCAAGCCGGCTTTCAAAGTTTCCCGAGCTTTGAAAGAATCAGGCCGATTTCTTTCAAAGCGTCGTAGGATCTGAGCCGTGAACCCCACCGACTTTCAAGCTCCCAGCGCCGGACGCGTCATCCAGGCTCTAGGAGGGTACGCGGCCTTCGTTCCCGCGCCGCTGCCCCCCGAGCTGGCGTATCCCCCCTCGCTGGTCCTCGCGCTCTCGCGGGCCGACGCCGCCTTGAGCGAGCTGTCGGGGCTCGGCCGCCAGCTCCCGAATCCCAACCTGCTGATCGCACCCTACGTCCGGCGCGAGGCGGTGCTCTCCTCGCGGATCGAAGGCACCCGCGCCAGCCTTTCGGACCTCCTGCTGGACGAGGCCGAAACCGACCGCTCCCAGGATGCCGACGTGCGCGAGGTGCGGAATTACGTGACGGCTCTGGAGCACGGCCTGGAACGGCTGCGGGAGCTGCCGCTCTCGCTACGCCTCGTCCGCGAGCTGCACGAGCGGCTGATGCGGGGGGTGAGGGGCGACCAAGCCACGCCGGGGGAGTTCCGCCGCTCGCAGAACTGGATCGGTCCGGCGGGGAGCACGCCGGCGACCGCACCCTACGTGCCGCCGCCGCCCGACGCGATGATGGAGTGCCTCGCCGACTGGGAGGGCTTCCTCCACGACCGCGACCGCCTCCCGGACCTGATCCAGTGCGCCCTGATGCACGAGCAGTTCGAGGCGATCCACCCCTTCCTGGACGGCAACGGCCGCGTGGGCCGGCTGCTGATCACGCTCTTCCTCGTCGAGCGGGGCCGTCTCCCTCAGCCCCTGCTCTACCTCTCGGACTTCATCGAGAGCCACCGCCAGGACTATTACGACCGCCTCCAGAGCGTGCGGACGGTGGGCGACTGGCCCGACTGGCTCCACTTCTTCCTCGCCGGCGTGGAGGCGACCGCGCGCTCGGCCGTCCGCCAGGCGAGCCGCCTGATGGACCTGCGCGAGTCCTACCGGCGGCGCCTGAGTCAGCGCCCCAACGCCCTGCGGCTGGTGGACGAGCTGTTCGCGAACCCCTACCTCACCGCCGGAAGGGCCGCCAGGGTCCTGGGTGTCACCGATCCCACCGCCCGGCAGGCCATCGCCCGTCTCCAGACCGAGGGCCTGCTCGAAGAGGTGACCGGCCGGAGCTGGGGGCGGATCTATCTGGCGCGGCCGATTTTGGAGGCGATCGAGGATCGGGGGTGAGCGAGATATACTCGTCAGGGAGGACGCCTTATGACGATCGCTGACCTGGAATCCAAGATTCTCGAACTGGACCCGAAGGAACGAGCGCGTCTGGCTCAACGGCTCCTCGAAAGCCTGGAGGCACTCTCCGAAGCTGAAGTCGAGGCACTCTGGCTGAGAGAAGCCGATCATCGGGACCAACAGCTCGACCAGGACCCCTCTCGCGCCATCCCCGGCGCCGACGTCCTGCGCGAGGCGCGTTCCCTGCTCTCGTGAGCTTGACCTACTCCTTTGCTCCCGAAGCTCGATTCGAGCTTCTCGAGACGATCCAATACTACGAATCCGAAAGTCCCGGGCTCGGGCCTGCCTTTCTCTCCTCCGTGAACGAGGGGATCGACCAGCTCCTTGCCTTTCCTGAAGCGGCTCCGGTTCTCTTCGGCAAGGTGCGCGGTAAGACGATTCGCCGGTTTCCCTACAGTCTCCTCTACTCACTGCGACCTGGAGAGATCCGTATTCTGGCAGTCATGAACCAGAGACGGCGGCCGTTCTACTGGTGGGGCCGGAAGTAGCTGGTCTTCGCGGCACCCTTTCAATCCGGCTCCGCGTCCTGATCCCACTCCGCCGGCTTGTCCGCCT
>DASWQX010001113.1:0-1708 GCA_036403495.1 Thermoanaerobaculia bacterium | reverse complement strand
CGCGCCGTGATCCTCCGGACCGTGGCGGTGATCGCCTCGACCGGACGTAGCGCCCGCGCCGCCACCCAACCGCCCGCACCGGCCAGGAGAAGCAGCGCCAGCGGTGCGGCGAGGAAAAAGGCGTTGCGGTAGCGGGCATTCTCCGCGGCCAACTCGGACAGCTCAACTCCCAGCAAGAGCCGGCCTCGGGGATGGACGAGCTGCGCGGCGCGCCAGGAGGTATCGCCATCGCGGATGGTACCGCAGGAAAAGAGAACGGGTAAGGGCTGAGGAGGCGGCGGCTTGTGCCCCGGGTCCGGCGACAGCTCGCCATGTCGCCACGGCGGCGCGGGATCGCGCACTCGCGGCGGCGGCAACCGGCTGGCTTCGAGGCCGGCGGGCCAGCCGGGGGATTGATAGGCCTTCCCGCCCCGGCGGTTCCACACCTGGAGGACGAACCGCTGCTGGCTTTCCGGGCCGTAGATGAAACGTAGCGAGCGTTCCAGATCGAACCCGACGTCCGTACCGGGCCGAAACGGGTCTGCCTTGAGCAGCGATTCGCCGATCGCCAGCATCTGGCCGTCGATCCTGGCCAGCCCCACGCGATGAATCACGGTGAGGAAGAAAAACCCGAAAATCAGCAACACTACGCCTGAGAGACTGGTCGACAGCAGCGCGATCTTGAAACGGAACGACGACGCCGCCATGCTTATTCCTCGCTAACGCCCTCGCTCACGGCCTTACGCACTCGGTAGCCCACGCCGCGCACGGTTTCGATGATCGATTCCTCACCTTCGGCATCGATCTTCTTCCGCAGACGTTGGATGTTGACGTCCACCAGATTCGTCTGCGGATCGAAACCATATCCCCAGACCCGCTCCAGGAGCTGCGTCCGGGTGAACACCCGGCCGGGCGTGCGCAGCAGCACTTCGAGGAGCTGAAATTCCCGCGGCGTAAGGTCGACCGGCACGCCGCCGCACCGGACCTCGCGGGTGAGGAGACTCACGCTCACGGTGCCGGCCTGGAGCACGCTCCCCTGCTCGCCGCCACGGCGCCGGCCGAGCGCGTGCAGACGGGCGACCAGCTCGTCGAGAAAAAATGGCTTGGTCAGATAGTCGTCCGCCCCCAGGTTCAGCCCCCGCACCCGCTCGTCGAGCTCGGAACGGGCGGTGAGCAGCAGCACCGGCACGGAATGGCTCTGGGCACGCAGGTTCGCCAGGATCGACAGGCCGTCCCGCCCGGGCAACATGATGTCGAGCACGATGGCATCGTAGGGCCGCGAGCGCGCCAGCTCGTAGGCCTCGTCGCCGTGCAGGCTGACCTCCACGGCGAAACCCTGCTCCTCGAGCCCCTTGCGCACGAAGCTCGCGACCTTCGCCTCGTCCTCCACCACGAGAATCCTCACGATCCATCCAATCTAGCAGAGACCGGGCGAACCGCCGAGAGATCGCAGGATGACAATTTTGTCATCTCCCGGCCTGCGCTCCTGTCATCGGGCGCCTCTACCGTGTCGGGCAGACCAGATCTTCGACGGCGCCCCTCGCGGCGCAAGGAGGAACAACCATGAGATTCCGTCTCCAAGGTATGTGTGGGTTCGTACTGCTGTCCGGCCTGATCCTGATCCCCGCCAGCGCGAGCGCGGCCGGCACCGTGAGCTGCGCGACGTTCGCCGCGGCGCTCCGCGACACGACCCAGACCTCGCCCTTCCGAACCGTGATGCAAGACTATT
>DASWQX010001112.1:0-3086 GCA_036403495.1 Thermoanaerobaculia bacterium | reverse complement strand
GAAGAGCGCCGCGCCACCGGCGAGCGTGCGCGCCTGCGCATCCTCGCCGAGCACACCGCCGCGCACCGGGCGGCGACGCTGGAGTCCTATCTGCGCCAAGCCGCCGGCGAGCGCCGGGCGGCGTCCGGTGTGCCGGCCGCGGAGGCCGTGGAGGTCCCCGGTTGAACCTGGAGACGCTGGAGTCGGCCGGCGCGCCGGGCGACAGCGCGCTCGCCCGGGAGGTGCGCGCGCTCGGCCCCTGGTTCCACAACCTCCACCTGCCGGGAGGGCTGGAGACCGCGCCGGACCATCCGCTGGGCGATTTCCCCCGCTTCAAGTGGGAGCAGATCGGCCCTTTCATCCCCGAGGACCTCGACGGCTGGACGGTGCTCGACGTCGGCTGCAACGCCGGCTTCTACAGCTTCGAGCTGGCCCGCCGCGGCGCCCGGGTGCTGGGGATCGACGCCGATCCGCGCTACCTGCGCCAGGCCGAGTGGGCGCGCCGGCACCTGGACCCGGAAGGAAGGGTCCGTTTCGAGCGGCGGACCGTCTACGACCTGCCGCGCCTCGCCGGCCGCTTCGACCTCGTGCTCTTCATGGGTGTCCTCTACCACCTCCGCTACCCCCTGCTGGCGCTGGAGATGGTGGCGGAGAAGGTGGACCGGCTGCTGATCTTCCAGACCCTGTCGCTCCCCGGCGACGAGGTGCTGGAGGCGCCGCCCGACCTTCCCCTGGAGGAGCGCCGCCGCCTGCTGGAGCCCGGCTGGCCGGGCATGGCGTTCGTGGAGGGGAAGATGGCCGGCGATCCCACCAACTGGTGGGTCCCCAACCGCGCCTGCTGCGAAGCGCTGCTGCGCTCCGCCGGACTGCGGGTGACCGCGCGCCCCGGCGACGAGATGTTCCGCTGCGAGCCCGTTCCCGATCGCCCGCCGGCCCCCTACCGGGAGGCGCTGCCGATCCTGGCGGGAACCGGGGAGAGCGGCCGGTGATCCGCCGCGTCCTGATGACCGCGGACACCGTCGGCGGCGTCTGGACCTACGCCCTGGAGCTCTGCCGCGCTCTCGGCCGCCACCGGGTGGAGGTGGCGCTCGCCACGATGGGCTCGCCCCTCGATCCCGTCCAGGCGGCCGAGGCGGCGGGCGTCGCCGGTCTCCAGGTCTACGAGAGCGCCTACCGGCTGGAGTGGATGCGGGAGCCCTGGGCCGACGTCGACGCGGCGGGGGAGTGGCTGCTCGGCCTGGAGCGCCGGGTGGCGCCCGACGCCGTCCACCTGAACGGCTACTGTCACGGCCACCTGCCGTTCGCGGCGCCGGTGCTGGTGGTGGGGCACTCCTGCGTGCTCTCCTGGTGGCGGGCGGTGAAGGGCGAGGCCGCTCCTGCCGAATGGCGGACCTACGCGCGGCGGGTGGCCCGCGGCCTGCGGGGCGCCGGCCTGGTGGCGGCGCCGACCGCCGCGATGCTCCGCCGGCTGGAGGCGCTCTACGGCCCCCTGCCCTCGGCGCGGGTGATCCCCAACGGCCGCCGCGCCGAGCTCTTTCCGCCTCTCGCCAAGGAGCCCTGCGTGCTCGGCGCCGGCCGCCTCTGGGACGAGGCCAAGAACGTGGCCGCCCTGGCGCGCGTGGCGCCGCGCCTCTCCTGGCCGGTGCTGGTGGCGGGGGACGGCGAGCATCCGGACGGGCGCTCCACACCGCTGGACAGCGTGCGCCACCTGGGCCGCCTCGCTCCCGCCGACCTCGCATCACGGCTCGGCCGCGCCGCCATCTACGCGCTGCCGGCGCGCTACGAGCCCTTCGGCCTGTCGATCCTGGAAGCGGCGCTGGCCGGCTGCGCGCTGGTGCTGGGGGACATCGACAGCCTCCGCGAGCTCTGGGACGGCTGCGCGCTCTTTGTCCCCCCGGACGACGGCGGCGCGCTGGCGGAGGCCCTCAACGACCTGATCCACGACGCCGTCCACCGTCGCCGGCTGGCGCTCCAGGCCCGTCGGCGAGCCCTGGAATTCACCCCCGAGCGCATGGCCGGCGGCTATCTCCTGGCTTACCGCGACGCCCACCGGGAGGCGGCAGTGCCCCGCCGGTCTCTGGCGAGCTGAAGCGTGGCGAGCTGAGGGGTGCTCGTCTACGGGGACGCCCGCCGGTTCGAGGATCCGCGGGAGAAAGCGCTCGCGATCCGCGCCGGCCTGGAGCGCCGGCTTCTCCCGGCTCTCCCCATCGAGCGGCACGCCCTCGCCGCGGAGCTGCTGATCGAGGCGGGGGAGCTGGAGCAGGGGCTCCTCGACCTTCGAGAGCTGCCGGCACCCCTGGAAGCCGCCGCTTCGAGACTGACCCGCGCCGCGGCCGGACTGCTGCTGGCCTCCTTCCGCGCTCGCGGCGACCTCCCCGCCGGCGAAGAAGCCGCCGCGCTCGAAGGCGCGCTCGACGATCTCCTCGCCGGCCTACTGCCCGCGACGGTCGAGGTCTCCGTTCCCGAGGGGTACGCCGTCTACGGCCTCTACCCCGAGTGCTACCTCGCCGCCGCCGAGTCGGCCCTCCGTCCGGACGCGCGAGTGATCGGCATCCGCAGCATCGGCACCGGCCTCGCCGCGGCCGTGGCGGCGGTGGCCGGCGACCGCTCGGCCGCCTTCAGCGTGCGCCCCGAGGGGCACCCCTTCGACCGCCGCCTCGCCCTGAGCGCATCGCTGGAGAGGGAGATCCTCGCCGGATGGACCGACTTCACCATCTTCGCCGTCGTGGATGAGGGGCCGGGGCTCTCCGGCAGCTCCTTCGGCTGCGTCGCGGACTGGCTGGAGGACCGTGGCGTGGCGCCGGAGGCCATGGCGTTCTTCCCCAGCCATCGCGGCGATCTTGGGCCTTACGCCAGCCCGCGCCACCGGGAGCGTTGGAGTCGCGCTCGCCGGTACGTCGTGGAGTTCGAGGATCTCTTCCTGTCTCCGGCGAGCCGCTGGCCGCTGGCATCCTGGGTGGCGGACCTGACCGGCGAGCCGGAAGGGCCGCTGGAGGATCTGAGCGCCGGCCGCTGGCGGGAGGCGCTCATTCCCGACCGGTCGCTCTGGCCGGCCGCCGATCTCCACGGAGAGCGCCGCAAGCTGCGGCTTCAGGCCGGTGGGCGCC
>DASWQX010001111.1:0-2643 GCA_036403495.1 Thermoanaerobaculia bacterium | reverse complement strand
CCCTGATCAGGGGTAGAGCCAACCCAACCAACCGAAAACAGGAACCTCCCCCCTAAAGCCCTCCGGCCCAGCGCCGGGGGGCCTAATTTTTTAAGGGCCCTTTTTCAGCCATCGACCGCGGAAATACCAGATCGGGCACGGCTGTTGCAAAGGGTAAGAGACAGGAAACGACGGGGGAGAGAGTTCCAGACCTACCAACCAACCCCACCTGTTTGCGAGACCCCCAAGTGGTCTCAACCTCTTTGACCCAACCAGACTCCCCTACACAGGGGTACAGCCACAATAGCCAACCCGGAGAGATGGGGCCTCCCCCCCAATCCTTCCTCCCTCGGGAGGAAGGACTCGAGCTCCCAGCGAAAGCTGGGAGCTTTTTCCTTTTCGGGGCCCTCCCCTTCCGGGGTCATCCCTGGCGTCAAATCTGCCAAATTGGCTGTCACCCGTACGGTTAGAATGACGCGATGCGGCGCGCCGATGCCCTTCTGACCTGGTTCGACCAGCACCGCCGCGACCTCCCCTGGCGGCGGACGAGCGATCCCTACAAGATCTGGCTTTCCGAGGTCATGCTCCAGCAGACCCGGGTGGAAACCGTGCTCCCTTTTTACAACCGCTTCCTGGAAAGGTTTCCCACCGTCGCGGCGCTGGCGGCCGCGGAGGTCGAGGAGGTGCTGGCCCTCTGGTCCGGGCTCGGCTACTACCGGCGGGCGCGGCAGCTCCACGCGGCCGCCCGCCAGGTCGCTTCGGCGGGCGGGTTCCCCTCGTCGGTCGATGGGCTGCTGGCGCTCCCCGGCATCGGCGCCTACACGGCGGCGGCGGTGGCGAGCATCGCCTTCGGCGTCGCCGCGCCGGTGATGGACGGCAACGTCGAGCGGGTCCTCTCCCGCTGCCTGGCCCTCGACGGCGACCCGAAGTCCAGGGAAACCCGCCGGCAGCTCCTCGCCGCCGCCGCCGGGCTGCTCGACCCGGCCCGGCCGGGCGACAGCAACCAGGCCCTGATGGAGCTCGGCGCCACCCTCTGCTCGCCCCGCCGTCCCAAGTGTCTCCTCTGTCCCCTGCTCGCCGGCTGCCGGGCGGCGCGGGAGGGGGATCCCGAGCGCTACCCCACGCCGAAGGCGAAGCGCGAGGGCGAGCGCCATCGCCTGCTGGTGGCGGTGGTGGAGGAGCCCGGCGGCGTGCTCCTCTTCCGCCGGCCGGAGGACAGCACCCTTCTCGCCGGCACCTGGGAGCTCCCCTGGGCGACCCGCGAGGTCGACGGCCGCCCCGAGCCCGGCGATCCGGAGTCCTCCCTGGGCGACCGCTACGGCGGCGAGTGGACGATCGGTCCGCGGCTCGCCGGCGTGCGCCACGGCATCACCTACCGCGACCTGGAGATCGACGTCCACCGGGCGGCGATCGCCTGGGGGGGCGAGGTGCGCGAGGGGAGCGCCGCCGGCTTCTTCGACGCGACGGGGCGCGCCAGCCTGCCGCTGTCGTCGCTGGTGGGAAAGGTATTGGAGGCGCTGGGAGCGTCGGCTTCTAGGCCATCGGCGGCGGCACCGGCCAGGAGATTCCCGAGCCGCCGGCGATGATGAACCAGCCGATGATCTTGTCGTCGAGCTCGCGCAGCCGGCTCGCCACCAGATTGCAGAGGATGGTCAGCAGGCGGATCGACGACACCTTGTTGATGTCGAGGATACCCTCCAGCACCTCGCGCGAGATGACGAGCACCACGGCGCCGCCGTCATGGGCCTTGGCGTCGGCCGAGCGCGGCTCGTTGTCGATCAGCGCCATCTCGCCGAAGTAGTCCCCCCGCTCGAGGAAGGCGAGCGCCTCCTCGCCGGCGCCGGGGATGAACTTGCTGATCATCACCCGCCCCTCGAGCACCACGTACATCTCGTTCCCCTCGTCCCCTTCGTGGAAGATCGCCTGGAGCGGGCCGTACTTCCGCTCCTTGGAGAGGGTGGTCAGGAAGTTGATCTCCATGCTGGAGAGCTTCTGCTCCTGGAACAGCTTGCGCTTCGAGGCGAGATCGACGCGGAACTCGGACCCGGGCTCGCCGGCCAGCGCCGGCTCGGCGTTCGGCGGCTTGCCGGTCTCCGAGAAGAACTGGGTCAGATTGGCGTTGGTCTGCCGGAGCTTGGACGACAGGCTCTTCCAGAACGCCCAGTAGAGCGCCAGCTTGAACCGCGGGTCGCGCTCCATGAGGGTCGAGAGCGCCATCGGGTTGAGCCCGATCAGCTCGGTGTCGGCGGTGGTCACCGCGTCGCCCGAGCGGGGGACGCGGTCGACGAAGGAGGTCTCGCCGAACAGGGTGCCGGCCTCCAGGGCCGCCAGGCTGAAGTGGCCGTAGGGGGTCTTGCGCTGGATGCGCACGCCGCCGCTCGCGATGAGGTAGGCGTCCTGCGTCTCCTCCCCCTCCTTGACGATCATCGCGCCCGCCGGAAAGCGGTTGCGCGTCGAGCACTGCGCGAGCTGCGCGACCTGCTCGTCCGTGAAGTGGGAGAAGATCTCCCACCTGCGAAGAAGGTTCTCAATTCCCAAGGTGGGCCTATTGTAGCGGAGGTCGGGCTCCGGTGCCGCGTCGAGCCTGTCTATAAGGAAGGGAGAGGGAGCTGAGCCGGGCGCAGGCGGTCCCAGGCGGCCCGCTCGACCGTGTCCAGCCAGTCC
>DASWQX010001110.1:0-3213 GCA_036403495.1 Thermoanaerobaculia bacterium | reverse complement strand
AGCGGTTGCCCTCCGAGATTCCGCAAGGAAATCTCGCCGGGCGGCGTCGGCCCTGAGAGAGGTCAAGACGAGGGATCAGAGGGAGCTACCTCCGTGATGTTGAGGTGGCTCAGGAGGAACCGAACGTCGTCGAGGTCGTGGAACTCTTCTCCCAGCCGCATGGCGGCACACTTCATGGCGAGCAGGTAGGCCGGCCGCGCCACGAAGACCTTCAGATGGTCGAGGTCCAGGTAGGGATCGAAGTCGCCCTGTGGGCTCAGGAACCCCTTCACTGCGTCGTTGAGCCAGTCGTCCGGAACACCGGCCTGGGCGGCGACCCGGCCGGCCGCCTGGCGAATCACTCCGGTGGGCCGGAAGTAGCCGTCCACGTCCCGCGTCGCGTGCCGGGCGTCGAGGGCCAGGCACATCACTGCACCGCCCACCAGGTAGAGCTCGCCGTGCGCGTTCTCGGCGGCCAGCTCCGCGTTTAGCAGGTCGAACAGCCGTGGCATGTCCGATCGGTCAGGTGGTGGCCGACCATCGTTACACGCGATCGCCGATCGTGGAGTCGATGAAGATGTTGCGGCGTTTGAAGGGTACCGGTGACGCCCGCAGTAGGTGCAACCGCAGGCCCGCCAGGGGAGTGGCGAAGCGCGGCTCCGTTTCCATAGGCTCGACATCGAGTACCCAGGCGGGAGGCGGAACGTTTCGCTGGTGGGCGGCGAGCTCCACCATGGCCGCCACATAGTTCCGGAGGTACGGGGTGAGACCCGCCAGGTCTGCGTGCTCCACAGCACTGCACAGCTCTCCGGCAGTGAGGGTGGAAAGGAGGTCGTTGAGCTCCGCCAACACGAAGCCGGGCTGGTCGTCGTCGTGCAGCGCCTCCAAGAGCTGGGCGAACTGCATCCGGTGGGGCTGCGATGATCTACCGGCCATGGTTTCAGCATCGCACAAGGACGGTTTGGCGGCAATCCATTCAGAGTCGCGGCTGGCCCGCTGGCGCATGCTTTTGGGAGGAGCCGAGGGCGTGCAACTGCGCTATGACTGTTTGGGTGGCACCTGTCCCCGGTGCGCGCCTACGATCCCAACCTGCCCGTCAACGAGATCCGGCCGCTGGCGGTCATGATCTCCGGCGCGCTCAACCACGAGCAGTTGCTCGCCGAGCTGGCGGTCGTGTTCGGCGTCCTGGCGCTCCTGCTGGCGTCGATCGGGCTCTACGGCGTGGTCTCCTACACCATCGCCCGCCGGACCAACGAGATCGGAATCCGCATGGCCCTCGGCGCGGCACGCCCTGCCATCCTCGGCATGATGCTCCGCGAGACCCTCCTGCTGGTCCTCGCCGGAGTGGCGATCGGCGTGCCGGCCACCCTAGTCCTGGGCCGTCTGGTCGCAAGCATCCTCTTCGGACTCTCCCCGAGAGACCCGGTGACCCTCACCGCGGCGACCGTGATCCTCCTCGGCGTCTCGCTCGTCGCAGGAGCCATCCCCGGCGCGCGCGCCACGCAGGTTGATCCCACGGAGGCCTTGCGGTAAGGATAGAGGTCCGTTGGCGGTTGTCTCATCCCCCTCCGCGCTCCCTGACATCCAGGGTCACGTGGCCTTCCAAGATCTCCGGTATCGTAGCCATGGCCGTAAGCCGCGCGTTGCCTTTCCCGGGACTCCCCTCGTCGGTTTGAGGCCGAAGGCTTCGCTAGAGGAAATGCCCTCCTCCAAGGCCGGCCGCGCTCGTTGACGCTCCGGGCGTCACGGATAACGCTTGAGGTGCAGCTTCTGAGCCTCGATGGCGCTCTGAGCCTGGACTTTGACCATGGGATCGGGGTCGAGCGAGAGATTCTGCAGGGCACGAGCCGCCATGGGATCGTCGATGTCCTCCAGCACGCCGAGAGCGAGCAATCGTGTCACTCGGTCGCTGCTCTTCGCCCAGTCCACCGCGGTCGACAACCCCGCTTTGGGATCCTGACCGATTACCCGCAAGACTTTGTCACGCTCGATTTCCAGGGCTTGGACCCGATGAGTGGCTTCATTCGGCTCGAGCCCGTCAGGGTTGCCCTTGGCTTCCAGGATCCTGCTCTCGATCGCAGGGAGCTCTTTCGTTTCGTAAAACGACCGGAAATTGGCGCTGCGCTCGACGTACCGGCCCTGGTTTCCCAACATATAGACCGCATGCCAGGACGCCATTGCGCCGGATCCTTGATAGGCCGTGACCTGCTCAGGCAGGACGAGCTCCTTGCGGCCATCGCCGTCGAGGTCCTGGACGACCCCTTTCATCGACGTCAGGTTCCAGATGTCCAGCTTCTGGAGACGAAACTTCGAGCCGTTCGCCCATACGATGGCAAGGGTGTTGTAGAACGCGCGGCCGGAATAGTCGAGGGCGACCAAGAGCTCAGGGCGACCATCTCCGGCGAGGTCCACAACCCGGAAGTCACCGGCCTTCAAGGTCAGCTCGGGAACGGGAGCGGGATCGATCCCTCGCAAAAAAGCTTCGACTTGTGAAGCGCCCGCGGTCGTCATGGATTGAAGCCGCACCGCGGCGGGATCCAAGGCGGCCGCTCCTCCTTGCGGACCCTTGACGGTGTCAACGCCAGCAGGCAGCAGCATCGGCAGCACAGATATAAAAGCATAGAGTCTGAGCATGATTTCTCCTTGCAAAGAATTTATTTCATCATTGAACGTACGCTGTCGGCATAGGCCACGCCGTTCGGATTCCCGGAGGCGTTCTTCACCCAGGTCCAACCGGAGCCTTGCTGAGCCGGCAAGTAGTATGGGCCCTTGGCTCCGTACGGACCGTAGTAGACCAGGGCCATCTTTTCCAACTCGACGCCGGTCAGCTTCCGGAGCCCGGCGTGGCTCTTGATGTATTTGTTCATGACTCGGCTGGCGGCGGACAGCTTGTCCCTGACGAATTCGGTGACTCCCTCCATGGAGTTCTCTCTCCAGCTCCAGGCATTCTTCAACGCGAGGCTGGTGCTCACCATCATCAGCCCGATATGGCTGCCACCGTCCTGATGAGACTCGGTCGGCCAATAGCCTGGATATTTGTAGAGAGTTCTCATTTCGAACTGCTTATAGGAGCTCTCGACTGACGCGATGCCGGTCATCAATCGGGGAGTAGCTCCTGAAGCGTAGAGGCTCACGAAATTCGCCGTGACCCAATCCTCGGGTATGGGAGTCCCCGTGACCGTGATGATCACAGGGGTGGCCATGAGGGTCTGCGAGCCCACGACGGCGCTCGCC
>DASWQX010001109.1:0-12670 GCA_036403495.1 Thermoanaerobaculia bacterium | reverse complement strand
CTGCTTGGGGTCCCACCCCTTGCGGTCGGTCACCTGGAACAGCACGCCCCCCTGGGCGTCGGCGAGCGGACCGCCGACCTGGCCGGCCTGGAGCGCCAGGGCCGCCTTGACCAGCTCGGGGTTGTAGCCGAGGCCGGGGATCGATCCCCCCTGGCCGCCGAACTCCGGAGTCTCCTTGGCCTGCACTCCGAGCTCAGCCGCGACCTGATCGAGCGTCTTGCCCTGGGCGATCTGCTTGCGGGCGTCCTCGAGCTTCTGCAGGGTGAGCTGCTGGAGCTTCTGGTTCACCAGCGCCGCCTTCACCCGGTCCTCGACCTCCTTGAGCTCGGGGGCGTGCGGCGCGATGACGTCGTTGACATAGACGATCGCCCACCCCTGCGGCACCTGGAGCGCCGGCGAGACCTCGCCCTTCTTGAGCGAGAAGGCGGTGGCGTTGAGGGAGGAGCCGAGGCCGGGGATCGGATCGGTGGTGCCGACCTTGGCCTGGCCGAAGGAGGCGCCGGGGTTCTGGGCGGCGATCGCCTTCAGGGCCTCGGCATTGGCGGGCTTCTGCGCGGCGAGCTTGGTGGCGAGGTCCCGGGCGCGGCTCTCGGCGACCTGGCGGGTGCGCTCGGCGGTGAGGCGGGCCCGGATCTGCTCCTTGACCGCCTCGAACGGCTGCTGGCCGCCCGGCTGCTTGGCGGTGACCTCGATTAGGTGATAGCCGAAGTTGGACTTCACCGGTCCGACCACCTTGCCGATCGGCGCGCTGAACGCCGCGTCCTCGAACTCCTTGACCATCCGGTTGCGGCCGAAGGTGCCAAGGTCGCCCCCCTTCGCCTTCGAGGCCGTGTCGTCCGAATACTCGGCCGCCACCTTGGCGAAGTCCTCGCCGGCGGCCAGCTTCTTCTGGGCCTCCTGGACGCGCGCCTGGGCGGCGGCATCGTTGCGCTGGTCGTTGACCATCACCAGGATGTGGCGGGCCCGGATCTGCTCCTCCTGGGCATAGTCGCCTTTGTGGGCGTCGTAATAGCTGTGGAGGTCCTGGTCGCTCACCTGGGCCTGGCCGGCCAGCGGGCTGGCGCTGGTGCCGTTGACCATCAGGTAGGCCACGTCGCGCTGCTCGGGGAGCTTGAACTCCTGCTGGTGGGCCTGGTAGTAGGCCGCGACCTCGCTCGGCGCCGGCGTCACCTGCTGGGCGAAGCGGGCGCGCGGCAGCTCGACGTAGCGGATCTTCGCGCGCTCCACCTGGTCGCGGTAGGCGCGCTGGATCTCGTCCTCGCTGACGTAGAGGTTGGCGGCGAGGGCATCGGTGAGCTTCTTCAGCAGGAGCTGGTCGCGCAGCTCCTTCTCGAAGTCGGAGACGGTGGTGTGGAGCCCCTCCTGGATCACCCGGGCGTAGGCCTGCTCGCCGACGAAGCGCCCCTGGTCGTCCTTGAAGATCGGGAAGGAGAGGATCTGGTCGCGCAGCTCGGCGTCGCTGACGGTCAGGCCGAGCTTCCGCGCCTCGAGCGTCTGGATCTTCTGCACCACCGTCTGGGTCAGCGTCTGCCGGTACATCTGCTTCTCGATGTCCGGCGAGAGCTGATCGCCGTAGACCTGCCGGTAGATGCTGGTCATGTTCTGGTAGGCGCGCTGGAATTCCTGGCGGGAGATCGTCTCGCCGCCGACCCGCGCGACCGCGTTCTCGTTGCCGCGCCCGCCGGCCCGGGCGCCGAAGTCGGCCGCCAGGGCGAGCACGAACAGAGCGATGATCACCCAGAGGATCCAGGCGAGATTTTTCAGGTTGTCGCGAAATACCTTGAGCATAAACGGACTCCTTCAGGAGGAACCCGGCACTTTAGCAGTGCCACGCCGCCCGCACAACCCCGCCCCCCTCATGAAAACGTTCCGTGTTATATTCACGCTCCTACATGAAAGGGATTTGAAGTGCCCGCCCAGCCCGTTCAGAAGGCTGATCGACCGGGGAAGGACTGGTACAGCGTTTCGGTGGAGACCCTGAAGACCTGGGGGTTGCTCCTACTGATCCTGGGACTGGTGGCCTTGGGCGTTCTGCTCTACCGCCGCTACGACCTCGATTCGCAACAGCGCGACGCCCGCGCGGTGATCGCCCAGGCCGAGGCGCTGCGCCTGCGGCTGAGCGACGAGAAGCGGGTGGCGACGAGCTTCGCCTCCGAGTACGAGTCGGCCCGCCAGAGCCTCGACGAGGCCAAGGGCAAGCTGACGGCGCGGGACTTCGGAGGCGCCCTGACCAGCGGCCGGCGCAGCCGCGACGTGCTGCAATCGATCCTCGACGCGCTGGCGCTGCGCGGCGGCGCCGGCCAGGCGCAGTTCGCCACCCTCCAGGGCGAGGTCGAATACCGGCGCGGCGACGGCGGCGACTGGCAGGAGGCGCGCAGCCGCGTCCAGCTTCAGTCCGGCGACGCCGTGCGCACGGCGGACAACGGCTCGGCCGAGATCATGTTCCAGGACGGCACGCTCTATACGGTGCGGCCGAACACCCAGTTCATCGTCTCGCCGGCGAGCGGCGGCGCGGGGGGCGGCGCCGAGCAGTCGATCGAGATGAAGTACGGCTGGGTCAACCTGAGCACCTCGCAGAGCTCGAGCAACGTCAAGACGCCGGGCGCCACGGCGCGGGTCAAGGAGTCGTCGGAGGCCTACGTCGCCGTCGACAAGGGGACCAGCCAGGGGCGCTTCGGCGCCTACCGGGGTGGCATGGAGCTGGCCTCGGCCGCCGGCGTGAAGCGTCAAATCGGCCCCCTCCAGCAGGTGGTGCAGAGCGGCGGTCAGCTCTCCGAGCCGAAGGCGATGCCCGCCCGCCCCGATCCGATCGATCCGGTGGACGACCAGATCGTCGACCTCGCGGCGACCAAGCGGCTGGTGCTCGCCTGGCAGCCGGTGCCTGGCGCCAGCCGGTACGCGCTCCAGGTCTCCCGCAACCACCTCTTCGTCGACAACGTCATCGACGCCGAGAACCGCACCAAGACGCGGGCCACCCTCGGGGTGCGCGGCGAGGGGAGCTTCCAGTGGCGGGTCGCCGCTTTCGGCGCCGACGGCCTCCAGGGACCCTGGAGCGAGCCGCGGAAGTTCCGCGTCGCTTCCGCCGCCCGCGGCGCCGCCGCCGAGAAGCCGGACGCGAATCCACCGGCGCTTGACCTCGACGACATCAAAACCTACGGTAGTATCTTCATGGTCAACGGCCGCAGCGAGCCGGGGGCGGCGGTGGAGGTGAACGGTGAGCAGGTCAAGACCAATTCGGACGGCAGCTTCACCAAGACGGTTCAATTGACCAAGGAAGGCTGGAACATCATCGAGGTCCGCGCCCGGAACACCTGGGGGACCGAGACCGTCCGCCGGCACCGAGTCTTCGTCGAGAATCCCTGAAAAGGACGACACCATTCCCCTTAACGCACCCGCCGCTCCCGAAGTCCGCGGCGGACTTTCCCAGAAGGATCAAGAAGGCTGATGCCGCTCGCCTCGCTGCTACGCTACTTTTCCAAAGATCTGGCCATCGATCTCGGCACCGCCAACACGCTGGTCTTCGCCAGCGGTCAGGGCATCGTCGTGCGAGAGCCCTCCGTCGTCGTCATCAACAAGATCACCAACCGGATCGAGGCCGTCGGCAGCGAAGCCAAGGAGATGCTCGGTCGCACGCCGGGCAACATCGAGTCGATCCGGCCGATGAAGGACGGCGTCATCGCCGACTTCGAGGTGACCGAGCGGATGCTTGAGTACTTCATCAAGAAGGCCCACGGGCGCAAGATGTACGTGCATCCGCGGATCGTCATCGGCGTGCCGTCGGAGATCACCCAGGTGGAGAAGCGGGCGGTGCGCGACTCGGCGATGCGCGCCGGCGCCTCGGAGGTGTTCCTGGTCGAGCAGGCGATGATGGCTGCCATCGGCGCCGGCCTGCCGATCACCGAGCCGTCGGGCAACATGATCGTGGACATCGGCGGCGGCACCACCGACGTCGCCGTGATCTCGCTGGCCGGCACGGTCTACAGCCGCTCGGTGCGCATCGCCGGCAACGAGATGGACGTCGGCATCATCCAGTACCTGAAGCGCAAGTACAACCTGCTGATCGGCGAGCGCACCGCCGAGCAGATCAAGATCCAGATCGGCTCCGCCTACCCCCTGAAGGAGGAGCTCCGGATGGACATCAAGGGGCGCGACCTGGTGGAGGGTGTGCCGAAGACGCTGACCATCTCCGACGAGGAGATCCGCGAGGCGCTGGCCGAGCCCGTGGCGACGATCGTCGAGGCCGTCCGCATGGCGCTCGAACGCACCCCGCCGGAGCTGTCGGCCGACATCATGGACAAGGGGATCGTCCTCTCCGGCGGCGGGGCGCTGCTGCGCAACCTCGACCAGCGGCTGCGCGACGAGACCGGCCTGCCTGTGGTGCTCGCCGAGGACCCGCTGGCCTCGGTGGTGCTCGGCACCGGCCGCGTGCTCTCCGACATCGATCTGCTGCGCAAGGTCTCGATCCGGTAACCGCCCTTTCGAACCGGTCCTGAAGCTGTGGACGAGCGCCGCACCGGCTGGGTGTTGATCGTCGTGCTGGTCGGTCAGCTCGTGTACCTGGCGATCCAGGGAGCGCGGGTCGGCGAGACGCGGCTGGAGAGGCTCGGGCTCCGCCTGCTGGGGCCGATGGCACGCGGCGTCGCCTCGATCCCGGCCGGGTTCGCCGGTGCCCGCGAGGGAGTCAAGCTGCGCGGCACGCTGCTCGACGAGAACCGGCGGCTCCGGCGCGAGGTCGAGACCCTCCGCCTGCGCATGCTGCGCCTCACCGACATCGAGGGGGAGATGAAGCGCCTGGGCGACGCCGTGCGCTACCCCACTCCCCCCGCCGGCAGTGTCCGGGCGGTCGATATCGTCTACGCCGACCACTCCTCCTGGCTGCGCACCCTGATCCTCTATACCGGCCCCATCCAGGCGCGGACGAATCAACCGGTGCTGTCGCCCGACGGTCTGGTCGGCCGGGTCTACAGCGTCGCCGGCTCCTACGCCAAGGTGCAGCTCATCACCGACCGCGCCGCCGGAGTCGGCGGCATGATCCTGCGCACCCGCCGCCAGGGGGTCGTACGAGGGGGCGGGCGGGGGAGCGCGCTGGAGCTTGAATACGTGCCGCTGCAGGCCGACGTCCGGCCGGGCGACCGCGTGCTCACCGCCGGCATCGACGGCGTCTATCCGCGCGGCATCCCCATCGGCACCGTCGTCTCCGTCGAGCCGGGGGGACAGCTCTTCCATCGCATCCAGGTCGCTCCGGCGGTCGACTTCGGTACTCTCGACCAGGTCTACCTGCTGGACTATCAAGCCGTGCCGCCGCTCCTCAAAGAGGCCCGCCCGAGTGGAAAGCCTTAAGCTCCTCGCCGCCGTCGCCCTCGCCGCGCTCGTCCACTTCGTGGGGGTGCGGCTCTGGCCCGATTTCGCCCGCGCCGTCGACGTCTTCCTGGTGGTGGTGGCCCTGCACGGGCTGCGGGGGAACTCGCTGTCGGGCCTCCTGGTCGGCCTCCTCGTCGGCCTCCTCCAGGACACGCTCACCAGCGGGCCCTTCGGCCTGTTCGGTTTCGCTGATACCATCATCGGCTATGTCACGGCGCGCCTGGCGCAGCGGCTGGTGATCCAGCGGCCGAGCGGCGTGCTGGCGCTGGTCAGCTTCGCCTCCGCGCTCCAGCAGGCGATCGCCGTCGGCCTCGCCTTCCTGCTGCTCCCCGCGCCGGAGTCGCCCAGCCCGATCTGGGCGGCCGTCCGCGCGGTGGCGTGCGGGGTCCTGGGGATGGCGGTCTACGTCGTGACGGGGCGCTGGCGCAGCTCTTCGGAGGCCCGCCGCCGCGGCCGGATGAGCCGGCTCCGGCTCGGGTGAGGCGCCGGCGGGCGTCGCAGCGAACTTCAGCAGAGATCGAGGCAGCATCATGCAGGTGGTCCGTGAGCATCGAGATGATCTGGTCGGCCGCGTCCGCGTGCTGACCGCCGTCGTCACCGGAGTGCTGGTGGCGATCGCCGCCGGCTTCTGGTTCACCCAGCTCGTCCAGGGCGACTACTACCGCGAGCTGGCCGAGAACAACCGGCTGCGCAAGCTGCCGATCAAGGCGCCCCGCGGCCTGATCTTCGACCGCAAGGGGCGCCTGCTGGTCGAGAACGTCCCGAGCTACAGCCTGATGATCGACCGCAGCCGGGCGGCCAGCCTCGACCACAGCCTCTGGTACGCCTCGGGCGTGCTCGGCCGGCCGGCCGCCGATCTGCAGCAGATCCTGCATCAGTATCGCGGCGTGCCGGTGTTCAAGCCGGTGCTGCTGGCCGAGAACCTTTCCCTCTCGCAGGTCGCCCGCTTCGGCGTCGAGGGGCTCGAGTACCCGGAGTTCGAGGTCGAGGTGCAGCACCAGCGTCTCTACCGACACCGCGAACAGACCGCCCACATCCTTGGCTACCTGGGCGAGCCCACGCTGGAGGAGATCGAGAAAGGGAAGGGCGTCTACCAGCCGGGAGATCCGGTCGGCAAGAAGGGGATCGAGCAGACCTACGACGCCGAGCTGCGCGGCAAGGACGGCGAGCGGGTGGTCGTCGTCGACAGCCGCGGCGAGCTGCTCCAGGAGTACAAGAGCATCCCGGCGGTGCCCGGCAAGAACCTGACGCTGTCGATCGACCTCGACCTCCAGCAGGAGGCCGCCCGCTGGCTCGACGGCCCCGAGAAGGTAGGGGCCGTGGTGGCCATGGATCCGCGCAACGGCGAGATCCTGACCCTGGTCTCGGCGCCGGCGTTCAACCCGAACCTGTTCGCCCGCCGCCTCCAGCAGGCCGACTGGCAGGCGCTGATCGACGATCCCAACCACCCCTTGCAGAACCGGGCGATCCAGAACACCTACTCGCCGGGCTCGACCTTCAAGATCGTGATGGCGACCGCCGGGCTCACCGAGAAGGTCTTCGACGACCACACCCCGGTCTCCTGCTCCGGCTCGAAAGTGTTCTACGGCCGTCCGTTCCGCTGCTGGAAGAAGGGGGGGCACGGCACCGTCGAGGCTCACTCGGCGATCAAGCTCTCCTGCGACATCTACTTCTACACGCTCGGCCAGAAGATGGGGATCGAGAAGATCGCCCGCTACGCCCGCCTGTTCGGCCTCGGCTCGCTCACCGGCATCGACATCCAGGGGGAGAAGCGCGGCAATGTGCCCGATCCGGAGTGGAGCGAGAAGGTGCGCAAGCAGCCCTGGTATCCGGGCGAGACCATCTCGGTCTCGATCGGCCAGGGTCCCGTGCTGGTCACCCCGTTGCAGATGGCCGAGATGACCGCCATGGTGGCCAACGGCGGCTACCGGGTGGTACCCCATCTGCTCAGGGACGCCAAGCTGCCGCCCCCCGAGCACGTGCCCTTCGACGCCGACGCCCTGAAGACCGTGCGCGGCGGCATGTGGGGGGTGGTCAACGAGCCCGGCGGCACCGGCTACGGCTCGGCGCGGCTGCCGGGGGTCGAGATCGCCGGCAAGAGCGGCACCGTGCAGGTCATCGCGCAGGCCCAGCGCACCGAAGAGCACAACCTCCCTTTCAAATACCGCGACCACGCCTGGTTCACCTCCTTCGCCCCGGCGAACAATCCGGAGCTGGTGGTGACCGTCTTCGCCGAGCACGGCGGCGGCGGTTCCAAGGTGGCCGCGCCGATCGCACAGGCGCTCTATGCAAAGTATTTCGGGATCGATAACGGGAAGTCACCCAGTCCCTGAGGAGCGGCCGCGGCTGCGGCTGCTCTCCTCGATCGACGGCGGGCTGATCCTCTCCGCCCTCCTCCTCGCCGCCATCGGTCTCGCGACCGTCCACAGCGCGAGCTCCGAGATGCTGGTCGACTACTTCCCCCGCCAGGCCGGCTGGGTGGCCATCGGCCTGGCGCTGATGGTGATCTCGATGAGCATCGACTACCACGTGCTGCTCGACCTCTCGGTGGTGCTCTACACCTTCGGCATCGTCTCGCTGATCGGGGTGCTCGCCTTCGGCGCCAAGCACGGCGGCGCCGCCAACTGGCTGCGGATCGGCGCTTTCCAGTTCCAGCCCTCGGAGTTCGCCAAGATCGCCACCGGCCTCTTCCTGGCCCGCTATCTGGCGGGGCTCAACCTGCGCGTGCTCGAGATCCGCCAGATCGCCATCGCCCTGGTCATCGTCGGCGTGCCGATGGTGCTGGTGGCGGTCGAGCCCGACATGGGGGGCGCCGCGATGTACGCGCCTCTCCTCATCGGCATGCTGCTGGTGGCCGGCATCCGCGTCCGCCTGCTGGTGACCGCGATCCTGCTCGGGGTGGTCCTCGTCACCGGCCTCTGGACCTTCGGCCTCAAGGGATACCAGCGGCAGCGGGTGCTCACCTTCCTGGCGCCCGAGACCGATCCCCTGGGCGCGGGCTACCAGGTGCGGCAGAGCAAGATCGCGGTGGGCTCGGGCGAGCTCCTGGGCAAGGGGTACATGCAGGGCACGCAGAGCCAGCTCCGCTTCCTCCCCGCCCGCCACACCGACTTCATCCTTTCCGTGCTGGCCGAGGAGTGGGGGTTCCTCGGCGTGATCACGGTGCTGGGGCTCTACGCGCTCTACATCTCGAGCGCCGCCCGCATCGCGGTCCGGGCGCGCGACCGCGCCGGCATCATCCTGGTCGTCGGGCTGATCTCGATCACCTGCTTCCACGTGCTCTACAACAGCTCGATGGTGGTGGGCTTCGTCCCCATCACCGGCATCCCGCTGCCGTTCCTCTCCTACGGCGGCTCGTTCACGATGATCAACTTCATCTCGCTGGGGATCATTCTCGGGGTCGACCTCCGGCGCTACGTGAACCGGTAGGCCCGCCCTCGCGGGAGGCCGGGCGGGGGTTTCCTATACACTATGCCCCGCCATGAGCCTCAAGATGCTCATCGAAAGCGATCCGCATCAGACCCGGATCGCCGTCCTGGAGGACGACCGCCTGACGGAGATCTTCGTCGAGCGGCACCGCCATCGGGGGCTCGTGGGCAACGTCTACAAGGGGCGGGTGACGCGGGTGCTCCCGGGGATGCAGGCCGCCTTCGTCGACGTCGGCCTCGAGCGTGACGCCTTCCTCTACGTCAGCGACGTCGCCGGCGACGTCGAGTCGATGGAGGACCTGGAGCTCGACGACGGCCGCTCCGACGAGCTCAACAACAACAACCATGCGTCGCAGGTCTCGCCCTCGATCGACGACCTGCTCAAGGCGGGCCAGGAGATCATCGTCCAGGTGGTCAAGGACCCGCTGCCGAACAAGGGGGCGCGCATCAGCACGCACGTCACCCTGCCGGGGCGCTACCTGGTGCTGCTCCCCACCGTGCGCCACTTCGGCGTCTCGCGGCGGATCGAGGACGAGGCCGAGCGCGAGCGCCTCCTCACGATCCTGCAGCAGCTCCCCACGACGGCCGGCGGCGGCAGCGGGCTGATCGTCCGCACCGCCGGGGAGGAGAAGGGGCGGGAGGAGTTCGAGAGCGACCTCACCTACCTCTCCCGCCTCTGGGAGAAGGTGCGCCAGCGCGCCGGCAAGGTCTCCGCTCCCACGCTCCTCCACCAGGACCTCGACCTCGCCCTGCGGATCGTTCGCGACCTGCTGCGCCAGGACTTCGCCGTCCTATGGGTGGACGGCGAGGAGACCTACGAGCGGATCGTCGAGTTCCTCGACCAGGTGCAGCCGGGGCTGGTCTCCAAGGTCAAGCTGTTCCGCCAGCAGAAGGCGACGCTGTTCGAGCAGTTCGGCATCGAGGAGCAGATCGAGGCGGCGCTCAAGAGCAAGGTCTGGCTGAAGTCGGGGGGGTACATCGTGATCAACCCCACCGAGGCTCTGGTCGCGATCGACGTCAACACCGGCCGCTTCGTGGGCGCCACCAACCTCGAGGACACCGTGTTGCAGACCAACCTGGAGGCGGTCCAGGAGATCGTGCGCCAGATCCGTCTGCGCGACCTCGGCGGGATCATCGTCATCGACCTCATCGACATGACGGAAGCCGAGCACCGCCAGCAGGTCTTCGCCAGCCTCGAAGGGGAGATCAAGAAGGACCGGGCGAAGACCAAAGTGCTGAACATCTCCGAGTTCGGCCTGGTCGAGGTCACCCGCAAGCGCAGCCGCGCCAACCTGGAGCGCCTGCTCACGCAGAGCTGCCCCTACTGCTCCGGCCGCGGACGCATCCAGTCCAACGCCACGATCTGCCTCAACCTGCGCAAGGAACTGCTCCACCTGCGCGGCCGGATCGCCAACGCGGAGCTGCTGCTGCGGGTCCATCCCGAGATCGCCCGCGCCCTGCAGCAGGAGGAGCGGGCGATCCTCGACGAGCTGGAGCGCTCGCTCGGCGTCCACATCCTGATCCAGAGCGATCCCGAGCTGCACCACGAGCGTTTCGACGTCGTGGAGGTCTGACGATCCAGACCGTGCCCTTCTCCCTTCCCGGCTGGAGCGGCGAGCTGGCGGCCGGCGTCCGCCCGGTCGATCTCGCGGCGGCCGTCCACGGTCTCACCGATCCCGCCACCGCCTTGAAGATCCTCCACTGGGGGCGCAACTATCTCTACCTGGCGCGGCTGGAGACCGCCGACGGGCCGCTCGACGTGGTCGTCAAGCAGTTCCGCAACCGCAGCCGCCGCGACCGGATGAAGCGCCGGCTGCAAGGAAGCAAGGCGGAGAAGAGCTGGCGGATCGCCAACGCCCTGCTGGCGGCGGGGATCTCGACGCCGGCGCCGGTGATGCGGCTCGAATCGGCCAGCGCGGCGGGGCCCTCGCTCTACGTCTGCCGCTACCTGCCGGACGTCACCGAGGCGCGCTACCTCTTCCGCGCCGCCGCCGCGAAGGAAGAAGCGGCGCGCTTTCCCCAGGTCGACTTCCCCGCCTTCGTCGAAGCGCTGGGGCGGTTCGCGCGGTGTCTGCACGATGCCGGTTTCTGGCACCGTGACCTCTCCGGCGGCAACCTGCTCCTCCGCTTCGGCGCGGACGGCCGCCCCGCCGAGATCCACCTCGTGGACCTCAACCGGACGCGGATGGGCAGCCCGCCCAGCGTCTCCGAGCGGCTGCGCGACCTCTCGCGCCTGGCGCTCTTCAACCCCGAGCACCAGGAGCTGCTGCTGCGGAGCTACTGGGGAGCGCCCGCCGCCGGACTCCGCCGCGCCCTCTATCTCGGTTATCACCACGGCTTCCGCTGGAAGAACGACGCCAAGAAGGGAGCGCGCGGCGCCCGCGATCGGCTGAAGCGGCTGCTCCTGCCGCGCGGCGCGCACGCCCACATCCCCGCCGCTCCGGAAGGGGCCGGCGCGCGCGACAAGGCGGTATGGGATCACCTTTCGGACCAACCCCACCAGCACGCCGGCCGGCTCGAAAAGCTGCGCGTCCGCCTCGCCGACGTCCGCTCGCACGGCGTGGAGGCGGCGGTGGTCGCCAGCGCGCTGCCGCGGATCTGGCGACGGTATCGCGAGCTGAAGCGGGAGCTTCACGCCGCGCCGGTCGACTTCGCCGGCCTCGGCGTCGCGGTCCGCCCCTGGTCGGAGAACCCCGGCGGCCTGCTGGCACTGATCGAGGAGCTGGGAGTGCGCCACGTGCTGCTGCGCCTCCACCCCTGGGAGGAGGACCACGGCGCCGAAGAGGAGCTGGCCCGCGAGCTTCACTCCCGCGGTCTCGAAGTGACCTTCGCCCTGCCGCAGAACCGCGAGCTGGTGCGCGATCCCGCCCGCTGGCGCGGCGCACTGGAGGCGATCGCTCCCCGCTTCACCCCCTATGGCAAGGGCTTCCAGATCGGCCAGGCGATCAACCGGAGCAAATGGGGGATCTGGAATCTGCGCGAGTACCTCGAATTGGCGCGGGCCGCCGAGGAGATTCTCCGCCGTTGGCCCGGGGTTCAGCTCCTCGGTCCCTCGGTGATCGACTTCGAGTATCACGTCACTGCCGCCGTGCTGAACCTGCGGAACCCGGGCTTCCGCTTCGACGCCGTCTCCGCCCTGCTCTACGTCGACCGGCGGGGCGCGCCGGAAAACCGCCAGACCGGGCTCGACACGGAGGACAAGGCGCTGCTGCTGCGCGCGATCGCCGAGACCTCCCGCAATGCGTCTCCCCGCTGCTGGATCACCGAGGTCAACTGGCCGTTGCGGGAGGGTCCCCACTCGCCGGCCGGACGCGACGTTTCGGTGGACGAGGAGGCGCAGGCCGACTACCTCGTCCGCTACTACCTGCTGACGCTGGGCACGGGGCTGATCGAGCGGGTCTTCTGGTGGCAGGTGGTGGCGCGCGGCTATGGCCTGATCGATCCCGCCGATCCGGCGAACCCCCGCCGGCGGCCGAGCTTCCACGCCCTGAAGACGCTGATCCGCGAGCTGGAGGGTGCCCGGCTGGAGGAGGTCCTCCCCGCTCCCCCACCCGTGCGTCTCTACCGTTTCCGGCGCCCGGCGGGCACGGAGGTGGTCGTGGGTTGGAGCGCGGCGGACCGGCCGGCGAAGGCCACGCTGCCGCGGCCGGCCGTGGTGATGATCGAGCGGGATGGTGAGAAGAGGGCGGCCCCCACCGGCGTCGAGGTGACGGTGGGGGCTTCGCCGCGCTATTTCCGGCTGGTCCCTTGAGCTACTTCTGGAACACCTCGGCGACCGGCAGGATGTCGATCCGCGTTGGCGCCACCTTGAGCGGCACGATGATCTTGTCGCCGGCGGTGATCTTGGCGTCGACCTGGCTGTTGTAGGTCTTGGGGCTCGG